>CAZTMF010000219.1:0-5778 GCA_964614675.1 uncultured Caulobacteraceae bacterium
GCGTCGGCGGCGTCGGCGGCGAAGGCCTTCAGGCCGTGGGTCTCCAGCGGGTTCAGATAGCCCATCAGGATCAGGGGCGTGGTCTGGTCCCCTTCGCGGAAGCGGCGGACGAGCTCCAGCGTCCCCTTCAGGGTCATGCCGGCCTTCAGCGCCCGCTGGGCGCCCAGTTGGATCGAAGGCCCATCGGCCATGGGGTCGGAGAAGGGAAAGCCCAGCTCGATCACGTCCGCGCCGGCGGTCGCCAGGCCCTCGAGGATCTCGAGCGCGGTCGCGGCGTCAGGGTCCCCGGCCATGATGTAGGCGACGAAGGCCGCGCGGCCTTCGGCCTTCAGGGCGGCGAACCGCTTTTCCAGGCGCGCGCGGCTCACTTGGGCGCCCCGATGTGGCTGATCACCGTGGCCAGGTCCTTGTCGCCCCGGCCGGAGAGGCAGAGCACGATCACGCCGTCCGGACCCACCACCTTGGCCACGTCGCCGAGGCGGGCGATGGCGTGGGCGGATTCCAGCGCCGGCACGATGCCCTCGAGCCTGGTGCACAGCTGGAAGGCGTCCAGCGCCTCCTGGTCGGTGCAGGTCAGATAGGTCGCCCGGCCGACGTCGTGCAGCCAGGAGTGCTCGGGGCCGATGCCCGGATAGTCCAGGCCCGCTGAGATCGAATGGGCCTCCAGGATCTGGCCCGCGTCGTCCTGGAGCAGATAGGTGCGGTTGCCGTGCAGCACCCCAGGCCGGCCGCCGTTGATGGCTGCCGCGTGCTCGGAGGTGTCCATGCCGTGGCCGGACGCCTCGACCCCGAAGATCTTCACCGCCTCGTCGTTCAGGAAGGGGTGGAACAGGCCGATGGCGTTGGAGCCGCCGCCGACGCAGGCCACCACCGCATCGGGAAGCCGGCCCTCGGCCTCCTGGATCTGGAGGCGGGCCTCATCGCCGATCACCGCCTGGAAGTCGCGGACCATGGCCGGATAGGGGTGGGGACCGGCGGCGGTGCCGATCAGATAGTAGGTGTCCTCGACGTTGCTCACCCAGTCGCGCAGGGCCTCGTTCATGGCGTCCTTGAGCGTCGCCGCGCCCGAGGTCACGGGCCTGACCTCGGCGCCCAGCAGCTTCATCCGCTGGACGTTGGGAGCCTGCCGCTCGACGTCGACCGCGCCCATGTAGACCACGCAGGGCAGGCCGTACTTGGCGCAGACGGTGGCCGTGGCCACCCCGTGCTGGCCGGCGCCGGTCTCGGCGATGATCCGGCGGCGGCCCATGCGCAGGGCCAGCAGGATCTGGCCCATGCAGTTGTTGATCTTGTGCGCGCCGGTGTGATTCAGGTCCTCGCGCTTGAAATAGATGCGCGCGCCGAATCTCTCGCTGGTCCGCTGGGCGAAATAGAGCGCCGAGGGCCGGCCGACATAGTGCTTCAGCTGGCCGCCCAGCTCGGTCTGGAACACCGGGTCGGCCTTGGCCTCGGCGTAGGCGCGATCCAGCTCCAGCACCAGCGGCATCAGGGTCTCGGCCACATAGAGGCCGCCATAGTCGCCGAAGCGCCCACGGGCGTCGGGCATGGCCGAATAATCGTTGCGAAGTGCTGCGTTCACGCTGGTTTTCCCCAGGGCGGCTCGTCCCGCGTCAGGCGCGGCGGACGGCCTCCAGGAAGGCCGAAATCAGAGCGGGGTCCTTTACGCCGGGGCCACGCTCCACGCCAGAGGAAACGTCCAGAATCGGCGCGCCCGACTGGGCGATCGCCTCCGCCGCGTTCCAGGGGTTGAGCCCCCCGGCCAGGAACCAGGGTCGGGCGTAGCGGCGGCCCGACGCCAGGGTCCAGTCGAAGCTGGCGCCCAGCCCGCCCGGCCGGTCTGACCCCTCGGGCGGCCTGGTGTCGAACATCAGATGCTCCACCGCGCCGTCGAAGGCGGAGGCGGCGTCGAAGTCGGAGGCTTCGGAGACCGGCAGCACCTTGATTACCCCCGCCCCCGTCCGCTGGGCGACGGCGGCGGCGCGGGCCGGCGTCTCGCGGCCGTGCAGCTGGATCAGGTCGGGCCGCAGCACCGCGGCGATCCGGTCGAGCTCGGCGTCGTCGGGATCCACGGTCACCGCCACGATCCTGGCCGGCCCTCTCGCCGGCGCGGCCAGCTGGGCCGCCGCCTCCGGCGAGACGTTGCGCGGGCTCCTGGCGAAGAACATGAACCCCAGATAGGCCGCCCCCCCGGCCAGGGCCGCCGCCACCGCCTCGGGCGTGCTCAGTCCGCAGATCTTCGTCTTGGCCATGGGGGTGATTAGGGGCGGCCGGCGCGAGGCCGCAAGGCCCTGGCACAGCCGCCCAACCTCATTTCCGGCTGGGTGGGTCCGTGAAGTATCCGGGCGAAGGCGTGCTGTAGCGCCCCCTGCCTGTGGGTCCATGGTAGCCGATGCTGTTCCCCCAGGAGACGAGCGCCACCAGCAAGGCGAATACAATCAGGAAGACCGCCGGCAGGAGGATTGGCAGCCAATCCGTCTTGCTCTCATGCCTGCTCATGCGGATGTCCCCGCGCCGCCCACTCCTCCGCCAGAATGGCGTAGAGGTGAGTATTCCGCCACCGCCGCTTCACGCGGAGGTCCTTGCGGAACAGCGCCTCGCGCCGGAGGCCGAGCTTCTCGAGGGCGCGCCAGGACTTGCGATTCCTGACGTCGCAGGTGGCGAAGATCCGGTGCAGTCCCATCTGCTCGAAGCCCTGGCGCAGCAGGGCGCGCGCGGCCTCGGGCGCATAGCCCTGGCCCCAGACGTCCCGGTTCAGGGTCCAGCCGAAGCTGGCGCAGAGGTTGGCCGGATCCTTCACCCGGAGCTCCACCGCGCCGATGAGCCGACCGCTCTCGGCGATCTCGACCGCCGCGGCGACCGCCGGCCGCGGCCACTCCTGCTGGGCGGCCAGCCGGCGGTCCAGGAAGGCGCGGGTGTCCTCGAGTGTGTTCGGGCCCCAGGCCATGTAGCGAGAGACCTTGGGGTCCGAGCCATAAGCGTGGACGGCGTCGAAGTCGTCCTCGCGGAACTCGCGCAGGATCAGCCGCGGCGTCTTCAGCGGCAGCCAGGGTTTCAGTCTTTCGAACTTGAGGCGTCTGGGCATGGGTCCTCTCCGGTCTGAAGGCCGGCGGCGAGGGGCTGCATGCTGGATGACAAGACCCCGGCCGATCCGGCGGGGTCTGGGCTGCGTGGCCTGGTCAGCAGGCGTCCGGCAGCGCGCGACCCCAAAGGGTGCGGCGATTCCCGGACGAATAGACGTGGGCAGCGCGGGCCATGGCCGGGCTCTAGCTTGGGTTGCGGCCGGGGGCAAGCCGGAACCTGGGACGCCGCCATTGGTTGAGGAAGCCGGACCTTCAGGAGGCTCAGATGAACTCACGCATGACCGGACGGCTGATCGGCGCCGCGGGCGCGGCGGCCCTGGGGGTTGTGGCGGGGCTTTCGTTCGGCCGCGCCCGGCGAGCGGTGGCCCGGGCCTCCATGGCCCTTTCCGGCGACTGGGAAGGCCAGATGAAGGCCGAGCACAGGGCCCTCAAGAAGGTGCTGCAGGCCATGGCCGGGACCGGCGCCGCCGACGCCGCCGAACGCGCCGCCCTCCTGGCGACCGTGTCCGACCTCCTCACCCGCCACACGGTCGAGGAGGAGAACGTGATCTATCCGGCGCTGCGCGCCTGCGGCATGACCTCGGCGGTGAAGGCCCAGCTCGACGACCACGCCGACATGCGCGCGATGATCCGCGAGCTGCAGACCCTGGCGCCTGAGGATCCGCTCTGGGTCGAGACAGCCAAGCGGCTGAAGAAGCTGGTCTACCGCCACGTGCGCCAGGAGGAGCAGGAGCTGTTCCCGGCACTGCACGACGGCGGGGTGGACGGCGAGAACGAGCGCCTGACCCAGCTGGTCCGCAGCGAGGGGCTGAAGGTCAGCTGATCCGACTTCACGCGGCGCGGGACCTCTCGGCCTCCACCGCCAGCGGCCGCACCTGGGTGAGGAGCGCCTCGAGGAAGGCGTCCGGCGCGGTGAACATCGAAAGGTGCCCGGCCTTCAGCGGCGCGAGCCGCTTGATCGGCGCCTGGAGGCCGTCCAGCCAGGCGGAGACGAGGCCGATGGGCGCCATCAGATCGTCCTCGCCCTGGATCACCACGACCGGCAGGCCGAACCGCTCGCCGAGCCGGCGGGCGTCGAAGGCCATCCATTGCGCGAACAGCCGCGAGCCGCAGAACTGGTTGGCGGCGAAGAAGTCCATCAGGTCCTTCAGCGAATAGAGTCGGACCAGCCGCCGTCCCATCTCCTTCAGGGTTGCGCCATAGGCGTGGTCGGCCTTCTCGGCCATGCCCTGCTTGACCCCCCAGCGCATGGCGCTGCGGTAAGGCGGCGGCCCCAGCCGCTCCAGCCTCCGGGCCTCCTTGGCCTGGCCCTGGGCCTTCAGCCGCTCGAGGGTCATGCGATAGGTGACGGCCTCGTTCTCCGGCATGGTCACGATCTGCTCGGTGGCCAGGTAGGCGTGGAAGTGCTCGGGGCCGCGCGCGGCCATGGTCACCCCGATCATCGAGCCCATGGAGTGGCCCATCAGGAGGATCTTGGACTTGCCGAGCCTGGCCCGCAGGTGGGCGGCGAGCTCGATCCCGTCGGCCGCGATCCGGTCCAGCGTCATCTCGCCCGAGCGCTTGGGGCCATTGCGGCCGAAGGTCCTGCCGACGCCCCGCCGGTCCCACTGCACCACGGTGAAATGCTTCTCCCACGGCCGGAAGGCCTCGGTCTGGGGCATGTAGGACATGGCCATGCCCCCATGGAGCACCAGCAGCACCGGATTGGAGCGGTCCTCGCCGCGGATCTGGACCCACTGGTCGATGCCGCCGATCCGGACGAAACTGGCCTCCTGGATCCCGCCCGGGGTCCTGATCTTCAGGCGCGCCGCCTCGCGCCACCGCCTCAAGGTCCGCGAGATGAGCCAGACCACAACCAGGCCCGCCAGAACGGCGGCGACGAGAACGCTCCACAGGATGGCCGACATGGCTTGCCTCCAGATACGACCAGTTCCATACTAGCCAGTACGTACTCATTAGTATGCGATTGAGTCCATGTCCAGCCAAGCCTCCATCGAAGCCGTCAGCCCCCGCCGCCAGCGCACGCGGGAGCGCCTGATCACCGCCGCCGGCGAGACCATCGCCCTGAAGGGATTCCAGGCGGCCACCCTCGACGAGATCGCCGCCCGGGCGGGCCTGACCAAGGGCGCCGTCTACGACAACTTCGACAGCAAGGATCAGCTGTTCATGGCCGTGGTGCTGCAGGCTTCGCGCGAGCGGATGGAGCGGTTCCGATGGCCGACCGACCGGTCCGGGAGCGTGCGCGACCGCCTGCGCCGTCTGGGCGAGGCGGTGGCGGCCGACGCGCCGTCGGCGGTGCGCGACGCGCCGTTAAGGGCTGAGTTCCTGCTCTACACCCTGACCCACGAGGAGATGCGCCGGCGGATGGCCGAGCAGGCCGTGCTCAGGCTGAAGCTGGTCGAGGAGAAGCTGCTGGAACTGTTCGCGCCCGAGGAACTGCCCCTCGCGCCCGAGCGCTTCGTGCTGCTGATCGAGTCCGTGGTCCCCGGCCTGATGTTCATCCGGGCCCAGGCGCCGGAGCTCGTCAGCGACGAAGCGATCGTCGAGCTGTTCGAGGGGCTGGCCGGTCAGAGCCTCTCGTAGGCCGCGGGGTCGAAGTAGTCCTCGTTGGGGCGGTAGCGGACGCCCGGGGTGGAATCGTCCGGCTCGGGGCCGTCCTCGGCGCGGGAGTCGAAGATGATCTCCAGCTGGACGCCCG
>CAZTMF010000220.1:0-5719 GCA_964614675.1 uncultured Caulobacteraceae bacterium
GCTCCTCGATGGTGGCCTTCATCCGCGGCATCGGCCAGACCGACTTCAACCTGGCGCTTGAGCCGGGCGTCGGCATCTATGTCGACGACGTCTACTACCCCACCGTCACCGGCTCGCTGCTGGACCTGCTCGACCTTGACCGGGTCGAGATCCTGCGTGGTCCCCAGGGCACCCTCGCCGGCAAGAACTCCATCGGCGGGGCCATCAAGCTCTACAGCCAAAGGCCCAACGGCAACGACGGCGGCTACATCGAAGGCACCTACGGCAGCCTGAACAAGCTGAACGCGCGGGGCGCGGCCGACTTCACCGTGATCCCCGACAAGCTGTTCGTTCGCCTCTCGGCGGCCACCGAGAACCACGACGGCTACATCACCCGTCTCGACTACGCCTGCACCCATCCGGGCTCGAACCTGCAGACCCACGCGGTGGGCGACGGCTGCGTCATCGGCCATGACGGCTCCCAGGCCCTGACGGCCGGTCGCATCGCGGTCCGCTGGCTCGCGACCGACAAGCTCGAGGTGAACGTCGAAGGCAACTTCACCAACGACAAGTCGGGCACGACGGCGAACACCCTGGTCAAGGTCAATACCGCCAGCCTGGGCGGCGCGGTCTATACGGTCGGGGTCGACGGGACGCCGGTGTTCTATGGTCCCCAGTTCATACCGACCAATCCCTACACCAGCTACGCGACCTATAGCTCCAACGCATGCTCGGCGATCTTCGGCTGCGACCCCTATGGGCCGTTCTCTGTCCCCGCAATCAACTACTTCAAGGGCGGCGGCGGTGACATAAACATCGACTACAAGCTGTCCGAGCACCTCGCCTTCAAGTCGATCACCGCGATGCAGTATTACGAGAACCAGTTCGCGGAAGAGACTGATGCTTCTCCGATCGGCGTGCAATTGCTGCTGCAGCGTCAGGTCCACCACTCGCTGACCCAGGAATTCCGCCTCAACGGCGACTTCGGAAGCGCCATCGACTACACCATCGGCGCCTTCTACCTGGATCAGGACGGCGGCCTGAACGCCCGCGTCGGCCTGCCGTGGGTCAGCTACGACTTCGAACACGGGCCGGACAAGACCCCCGCGGACACCAAGGCGGTCTATGCCGACGCGACCTGGCACATCGTCAAGAACCTCGATCTGTCGGGCGGCGTCCGCTACTCCGACGAGAACAAGTCCTACACCTACTTCCGGCACAACGCGGACGGCTCGGACGTCACCCCAGGGTCCTACAACGCGGGCGTCTACGGTCTGAACGGCACGACCGCCACCTTCCACGGCACCCACACCGACTATCGCGTGGCGCTGCAGTACCAGGTCACGCCGGACATCATGGCCTATGTGGACACCGCCACCGGCTACAAGGGCGGCGGCGTCGACCCGCGTCCCTTCGTGCCGACCCAGGCGGTCTCGTTCGAGCCGGAAACCCTCACGGCCTACGAAGGCGGCATCAAGACCTTCCTGTTCGACCACAAGATGCGGCTGAACCTGGCTGCGTTCTACAACAACTACAACAACATCCAGCTGACCCTGAACTCCTGCCCGCTCCAGAGCGGCGGGAACGCGAGCACCCCGTGCGCCCTCCCCGCCAACGTCGGCAATGCGCATGTGAGCGGCTTCGAGGCCGAGACGGAAATCCACCCGATCGCCGGGCTCGAGATCGACGGCTCCATGAGCTACCTGAACTTCAAGTACATCCAGACGAATGCGGCGGTCACCGGGATCACGACCTCGATGACCACGCCGTACACGCCGAAGTGGAAGTGGAGCCTGGGCGCTCAGTACACCTTCGACCTGGGCGGCATGGGCAGCCTCACCCCCCGGATCGACGCCAACTACCAGTCGTCCGAGTTCGCCAATGCGGTCAACGATCCGGCCTGGAACGAGATCGCCGGCTACACGGTGCTCAACGGGCGCCTGACCTACCGCGCGCCCACCGGCGGCTGGTCGGCCTGGCTGACGGTCAGCAACCTGACCAACAAGCTCTACTACCTGACCCTGTTCGATAGCCACTCTTCGGCCGGTTACGTGAACGGCGAACCCGCGATGCCCCGCGAATGGTCGGTCACGGTCAAGAAGACCTTCTGACAAATTCCCCTTCTTTTTTGTCAGGAGACCTTTGGCGGGCCCTTGTGGCCCGCCTTTTTCTTTTCGTAGCCCAGTCCCGCCCTAGGCCCGCCGCAACCGCCCCATCAGGTCCGCGACGATGGCCACCGACTTGAGGGACTCGTCGCGGTCGACCACCTCGTGGTCGTCGCCGTAGCCGCGCATGTCGCCTCCGGACACCGCCTGGACCACGACGCCGTCGCGCCGGGACACGATGTACACCCCGTTATACGAGACCCCGTAGCGCGCCTCGGGCTGGGGGATCAGCCAGCCGATCTGGCCCCGGACCGGGACGACGCTGTCGTCCTTCCAGAGCGCGCGGGCGCCATAGCCCGGGCAGTTGATCACCACCTTCTCCGGCAGGGCGCCGAGTTCGGCAGGCGCGTGGAACTCCCGCTGGCGGATGCGGCCGCCCGCCAGCAGGAAGTCGCTGAGCAGGGTGTGGCCGTAGTCAGCGATATTGAAGGTCAGGCTGGCGCCGAGCCCGACCGTCGACGCCTCGAACGGCGACTCCTCGGCCGACAGCAGCCGTCCCCTCGGCATGATGTCCCGGATGCGGCTCCGGTAGCGCGCGAACTCCAGGCCTCCGGGCGGGTCCGCCGCCGGCGCGCCTGGGGCCAGGTCGGAGACGTCATAGGTGTCGAGCCATTCCACCGGATCGCCCGGCAGGCCAAGGTAGCTGCGGTAGGCCTTGAAGGAGGTCCGGGCCATCCGTTCCCAGAGGTCCGGGAAATCCGGCGCGACCGCGCCCGCCAGGGCGATGCGGGAATCCGGGGTGAACTGCCCTGTCGCCCGCGCCGAACGCGTCTGGGGCAGGAGATCCCTGGCGTAGATGGTCACCTCGGCGCCAGCCCTCTGGGCGGTGATCGCCGAGGTCAGGCCCAGGGCGCCGCAGCCCACCACCGCGATCGCTTTCGGACTGGAGGCCATGGCCTTGCCGACGGCGATCTCGGCCGAGCCCCAGGACAGCGACCAGCCCGAGCCGCCGTGGCCGTAGTTGTGCACCACCAGGGCGTCGCCGACCTGCTCGGCGTCCAGCCTCGGACCCGCCGCCCGGAACGGCCTCAGGCAGACGGTGAGATCGAACAGCCGCTCCGGTTCGGCCCGTATCGGCGCCAGCACAGGGAACCGCGAGGTCGCCGGGCGCGCCGCGCCGGAGCCCGA
The DNA here is from genome assembly GCA_964614675.1 of uncultured Caulobacteraceae bacterium. Taxonomy (GTDB): domain Bacteria; phylum Pseudomonadota; class Alphaproteobacteria; order Caulobacterales; family Caulobacteraceae; genus JANWHQ01. The sequence continues at coordinate 3,273 of CAZTMF010000220.1, forward strand.
TCCGGCGAGGGTCGTGCAGGCGCCCAGTCCGGCGAGCGGCAGGGCGCCCAGGGCCGCGGAGGCCTGGAGCAGACGGCGGCGATCCAAGGACAGGCTCATGGCCGCATTCTGGCTGGACCGCGCCAAACCGCTAGGTGGAATTCGACGCCGAACGCCCGCTCCGACAACGCCTGCGGCGGCCCGGCCGGTTGCCGCTGGCCCGCCACGCTGATAGGCGAACAACCGGAGAAACGGCCGGAGACCACGCATGAAATCGCCGCGCTCGGCCAAGGCGACCGCGCCACCCAATTCGGTGCTGTGGAACCTGCTCACCCTCCAGGGCGTGATGACCGGATCGCTGGTGCACCTGGTCTACTGGTTCGGACTGGGAGTCGTCGCGCTCGGCGGATTCGGGGCGGTCGGCGGAGCCGTCGGCGTGGCGCTGCGGGAAGGCTTCCCGATGGGGATCCTGCTCGGCATCGGCTTCGCCGGCGCGGGATTGCTGGTGACGGCCGCCCTGGCGATCGTCTGGCGCAGCTTCTGTGAACTTTATGTCGTGCTGATCCAACTGGGCGAGGACATCCGCGCCCTGCGCGTCGCGGCCGACAAGGGACTGATCCAGGTGCGGGTCATCCCCGCCGCGGAGGCTGCAGCGGAGGCGCCTCCCGCCGCGCCCCTGGTCTCAGTGAAGCGCCGCCGGGCGGTCCCTGACGGCGATCAGTGACCTGGCGAACCCCGGCCGGTTCATGCGGACGGACCGGCCGACCGGCGCTTGAGGCTTGATGAAGCCGGGCCCTGGCCCGGGCGGCGCCAGGCGTCGGCGACGGCCCAGAAGGTGGTCTTGGCGTTCCCGAGGTCGTCGAACAGCAGGGGCGTGTCCCAGGGCGGCGCAGGGTTCTCCTTCTGGCCGCGGAGCCACGAGTCCCTGTCGCGCAGACCCCAGATGGTGAAGGCGAAACGTTGGCGCTCCGGCAGGGCGGCGAAGGCCTCGGCCGCCTCGCCGTAGAGCCTGGCTTGGCGCGCCTCCAGATCGATGCGGTCGCCGAGCAGGCCCGCCGCACGGTTCAGCGAGACGTCGAGTTCGGAGACGTGGATCGGCAGGCCGAAGCCGGCCAGCTCCCGGATCGCCGCCTTCATCGCACCCGGCGCCAGCCCGGCGTCGATGTGGCTCTGGGTCCCGATGCCTTGCAGCGGCGCGCCGCGCTTCAGCAGCCGCTCGATCAGCCGCATGAAGGTCGCGCGCTTCCTGGGCAGGCTCTCGAGGTTGTAGTCGTTGATGAACAGCACCGCGCCCGGATCGGCTTCCTGGGCGTGCTCGAAGGCCAGGGCCATGTAGTCGTCCTGGCCGAGATTGCGGCTCCAGAGGCATTGCCGGAGCCCCTCCCCGTCCTCGGCGGTGGGTTCGTTGACCACGTCCCAGCCGGCGGCCTGGCCGCGATAGCGACCGGCGACCGCCAGGATGTAGTCGCGATAGGCGTCGGCGAAGCGCGGGCCGGTCCCATCCAGCTTGCGGAAGGCCGGCGGGTCCTGGGCGTACCAGACCAGGGTGGTCGCATAGAGCCGCATGCCGTGGGCCTTGGCGAAGGCGGCGATGGCGTCGGGCCGGTCGAAACGGAGGCTCCCGTCGTCCTGGAGGATGTACTCCATCTTCATCTCCCACTCGGGCGTGAGCTGGGAGACGTGGCGGGCCAGGAGGGCGGCGAAGGCCGGATCGGCCAGCTCGCCGGTCATCACCGCGCAGCCGACGGGCCAGGGGGCCAGGGACTTCAGGGGTGGCGCAGGTCCGCGCGGCCGGGTCTCGGCGTCCCCGTTCCTGCCCTTGCAGGCGGCGAGCGCGGCGGCCGCCGCCAGGAAGCTGCGGCGCGGCAGCCTCATCGCGACGCGCGGCGCAGACCGAGGTCGTCGAGGGCGGCGTTCTCGATCTTGGCGGCGTCGCGCACGGCCTGCAGCCTCGCATCCTCCTCGATCTGCTCGTACTTCTTGAGCTCCTCGAAGGCCCGGGCCAGGGCGTCGCGGGCGCCCGCCTCTTCGCTTGCGATGGAGACGATTTCGGCCTTCAGGCCATCGCGCCGGGCCCGCCAGCCCTCGAGATAGGCCAGGCGGTACCAGCCGGCCTCCGCGTCGGCGGCGAGACGGCGGCTCTCGCCCTCGGATTCGGCCTGCAGCAGGGTCATTCGCAGTTCGGCGTCGGCGCGCCGGTCGAGGATCTCCATCAGCCGCTTGCGCAGCTGCTCGACCTCGAAGCCGGCGAGCTTCACCAGGGACGCGCGCCAGCCGCTCATGCCGCGCCGCCTTCAGCCAGCAGGCCCTGCAGGCGGGCGAACCCGTCGGCCAGGCTGGTGACCTCTTCCTTGTCCTGGGCCAGGAAGGCCTCGAGGCCCGGATTGAGCCGGATCGCCCGGTCGAGCTCCGGGTCGGCGCCGGCGCGGTAGGCGCCGATGCGGATCAGCTCTTCCATGTTGGCGTAG
>CAZTMF010000221.1:0-5684 GCA_964614675.1 uncultured Caulobacteraceae bacterium
AGACCTCGAACCCCTCAGCCGTGAACGCCTCCGCATAACACCGGGCGACGGCCTGGTCCTCGCGGTTGTAGGAGAGGAAGATGTCCGGCATCTAGCTGGCGTCACTCGCTTCCGCCGTCTCGCGCGAGATGCGCCGTTCCGCGGCCGCGATCATCTTTTTGAACGTCGGATGCTCGCGCAGAGGATCGAGGTCGGCGTCGAGCTTCGCCCAGGACAGCTGACGCGGCGAGCACCGCTCGATATAGCCTTCGAGGTATTCGATGCTCTCGTCGATCTCGCCCAGGAGCGCCATGGCGCACGCGAGGTTGTACCTCATCTTGAAATCGTCGGGCGAGATGATCATGGCGCGCTCGGCCCAATCCTTGGCGCTATCGACCTCCCCCAGCATGGCGTGGGTCGCCGCTCCGAAAGCAAGCGCCGCCCCGTTTCGCGGATTGTTCGAGATGTGCGCTTCGATGCGCTTGATCGCGCGCGCGGCCATCGCCTTCGCACCCTCCAGATCGCCCATCCCCTGGTAGCACTGGACCGCCATCGCCAGGTTCGACCAGTCGCCCTCGATCACGTTTGACGCCCGCACGTAGCAATCCAGGGCGTCCTGGTAGCGCCCGAGCTGCAGAAAGGCCTGAGCTGCGGAGTTGTTGACCTCGAAGGAGTGGGGGTCGAGCCGGAGCGCCCGTTCACACTCGGCGATCGCCTTGTCGAAGTCGCGTTTGTGCAGGTGGTACTGGCTCATGGCGGCATGGGCTTCCGCCGAGTCAGGCTCGAGCCTGAGCGCCCGCTCCGCGATCTCGCGGCCGGTCTCCAGCTCGCCCGGCTGCTCCATCTTGAGCCGCGCGAGCTTGGACCAGGCCATCGCATAGTCCGGGTCGATCTGGACCGCCCGCTCGTAGAGCCGTTGGATGATGGGCGCGTTCTCTGCGCTCGAATGATTGATGTAGCTGCGCGCCATCAGGACGAACTTGTAGGCGTCGGGATTTGTGGTGCCGCGCTTCTCGATCGCCCGCTTCTCCTCCGGCGCCAGCCGCAGTCTGAGCGCCGTGACGATCGCCTTGGAGATCTCGTCCTGCACGGCGAAGATGTCCGACAGGTCGCGATCGTAGCGTTCGGCCCAGACATGCCCGCCGTTCGCGGCGTCGATGAGCTGGGCGGTGATGCGCACGCGGTTGCCGGCCTTGCGCACGCTGCCTTCGAGCACGTGCGTCACCTGCAGTTGATGCGCGACCTTGCCGACATCGACCGTCTGGCCCTTGAACGCGAAGGCCGTGTTGCGTGCGGCGACCCACAGGGCGGACACCTTGGACAGATCGGTGATGATGTCTTCCGATATGCCGTCGGAGAAATATTCCTGCTCGGGATCGCCGCTCATGTTGATGAAGGGGAGGACGCAGATCGAAGGGCCGAGGTCCTTGGGCCTGGACGGGCGCGGGGGGGCCATCTGCGGCTAGGCGACGGTGAACGGCCGACGCGAGGCGCCCCCGGCGTCCAGGAACCGCTTCACGTCGCCCAGGAACGCCTGCCACGCGGTGTCGGAGGACGAGCCGTCCCAGGTCGAGAGATCGGCCGTCTGGGTCAATTCGAACATGATCGGGCGCTTGCACGCTTCGATCGTGACCGGAACGAGCGTCTTGTTGCGGTCCGCCTGGGTCGCCTCGGCCCGCACCCAACGGGAGACCACCGAGCGCGGCGACCACAGCACCACCACCGCCTTGGCCTCGTTCAGAGCCGCCTCGGTGACCTCGTCATAGGCCTCGCCGGCGCGCAGGGTCGTGTCCCACCAGACCTCGAATCCCTCGGCCTGGAACGCCTCAGCGAAGCGGCGCGCCGTTGCCTGATCCTCGCGGTTGTATGAGAGGAAGATGTCAGGCACCGGCTGCGGACTCGAGATCGGGGGAGCGGCGTTATCCCTATCGAACGCTACAGCCAAGGTCGAGCCCGGCGGGCGCGCCGCCGCTGGGGTGGCGTCTCGAGAGGTCAGAATCGGGGCGGCAAGCCGGGGGCGCGCCCCCCCTACTGACGCGCCATCGCCAGCTCGATCGCCTTTTCGGGACTTACGACGTGCTCGGCCCCGGCCTCGACGGGAGCGACGGAGAGCTGCACCCCGCGCACCTCGCCGTTGAAGGCGTTGTCGATCGCCGGATAGTCCTCCGACACGGGCGCGCCCGTGTCGCGGCCGACGTCGCAGCCGTCGTCGGCGGAGAAGACCATCGCCAGGGTCATCTCGACGCGGCCCTGGCCGACCACCTTCCCGTCGACATAGAGGGTGACGCCGCCGCCCTTGCCCAGGCCCCCGCCGTCATAGGCGAACTCCATGCGCACCTGATGCTCGCCGGGCGTCAGCGGCGTCTGCGCCTCGACATAGAAGTACCGGACGCCGGAGAGGTTGTAGCAGTACTTGAGCTTGCCATTCAGGGCGTAGAACGCCCAGCCGCCGACATTGCCGCCCTGGGCGATGATGACGCCATTCGCGGGCTCCTTCGGGGCGACGACATTGGCGGTCACCGAGTGCGACTTGTTCTTGATGCTCAGGACCGCGTTCTCGCCGAGCCGCCCCATGCCGGCGAACAGCAGCTGGGTGTCGCCGCGGATCAGCACCGGGCGCCCGGCGGTGTCCGGGTTCATCCTCTTGCCGAGGTCGTCGTCGAGCGGCAGGACGTCGTACTTGACCGCCTCGATCAGCCAGAGCCGCTGCAGCTCGTGCAGCTTCTCGGGGAACTGCTTGGAGAGGTCCTTGGCCTGGGTCCAGTCCTGGGTGGTGTCGTAGAGCTCCCAGACGTCGTCGTCGAAGGCCGGCGTCGTCTCGCCGATCAGCAGCCAGGGGGTCTTGTGCCGGGTCACGGCGGTCCAGCCCTTGTGATAGACGCCGCGGTTTCCGAACATCTCGAAGTACTGGGTCTCGTGGCGGTCGGGCGCGGCGGCGTCATCGAAGGAGTAGGCCATGCTGACGCCCTCCAGCGGCGTCTGCTGCACGCCCTCGACCGACAGGGGCTCGGGCAGGCCGGCCGCCTCCAGGATGGTCGCGGCGACGTCGATGACGTGGTGGAACTGGTCCCGCAGCTCGCCGCGCGCCTTGATGCCCCCCGGCCAGTGCACGATCGTCCCGTTACGGGTGCCGCCCCAGTGCGAGGCGACCTGCTTGGTCCACTGGTAGGGCGTGCACATGGCGTGGGCCCAGCCCACCGCATAGTGGTTGTAGGACGTGGGCCCGCCGAGCTCGTCGATCCGCGCCGTCAGGAACTCCGGCGTCTCGATCTGACTGAGGCCATTGAAGTTGATCATCTCGTTGAAGGTCCCGTTGAGGGTGCCTTCCGCGGACGCGCCGTTATCGCCGATGATGTAGTAGACCAGCGTGTCGCCCAGGATCTGGAGCTTCTGCAGGGAGTCGATCAGCCGTCCGACGTGGTGGTCGGTGTACTCCAGGAACCCGGCGTAGACCTCCATCTCGCGCCGCAGGACCGGCTTCAGCGCTTCGGGCATGTCGTCCCACGCGGGGATTTCCTTGTGCCGGGCGGTGAGCTCGCTGTCGGGCGGGATGACGCCCAGCGCCTTCTGGTGGGCGAAGGTGCGCTCGCGCAGCTTGTCCCACCCGTCGTCGAACTTGCCCTTGTACTGATCGGCCCACGCCTTCGGCACGTGGTGCGGCGCGTGCGTCGCGCCCGGCGCGAAGTAGACGAAGAACGGCTTGTCGGGCGCGAGCGCCTTCTGCTGGCCGATCCAGGCGATCGCCTTGTCGGTCATGTCCTCCATGAAGTGGTAGCCCTGCTCGGGCGTGCGATCGATCTCGACGGGCGTCGTGCCGTCATAGACGGTCGGGTACCACTGGTTGGCCTCGCCGCCGATGAATCCATAGAAGTACTCGAAGCCGCCACCGCCGGTCGGCAACTGGTTGAAGGGTCCGACCGGGCTGGTCTGCCACACCGGCACCTCGTGGCACTTGCCGAACTGGGCCGTCGAATAGCCGTTCAGCTTGAGCGTCTTGGCCAGGGGCGCGGCGGTATTGCGCAGCACCGAGGAATAGCCGGGCGCGCCGGTGGCGATCTCGGTGATCCCGCCCATGCCGACCGAGTGGTGGTTGCGCCCGGTGAGCAGGGCCTGGCGGGTCGGGGAGCACAGGGCGGTGGTGTGGAAGCGCCGGTACTTGAGCCCATTGCCCGCCAGCCGCTCGGCGGTCGGCGTCTCGCAGGGGCCGCCGAAGGCGCTGGACGCGCCGAAGCCCACGTCGTCCAGCATGACGATCAGCACATTGGGCGCCCCCTCGGGCGGACGCACGTCGCGGATGGGCGGATAGGCGCTATCCGGATCCTTGGCGTCGAAGGTCGTCAGGTGAGGATAGCTGCGATCGGGGATCGGCAGGACGGTGCGGGCGTCGCGACGGATGTCCATGAGGCTCTCCTGGCGCAGCCTGAGGGGCGCGCTGGGCGCGAACATCGGCCCGGCGGCCCTAGCGCCCATCCGGCCCTGTCCCGAGGCGGGGACGGGCTTTCCCTGACGCCATTGCCGGTTCGCCTGGAATTGACGGCGCCGTCCACGCAATGGGTCTGGCCGCGCCGTGGCCCTGGCATGAAGAGCCGCCGTTCGGGTATTGGTGTTGTCCGACAGGTCTGAACCTCAGGGAGAGGTCCCATGCAATCGACGCGTCGTTTGATCCTGGCGGGAGGGCTCGGCCTCGCCGGCGGCCTCATCGTCCCGCTCGCGGCCCAGGCCTCCTCTCGCGCCGAACTCACCGCAGATGGGCGCCGGGCGCTGGCCAAGCTCGAAGCCACCGAGCCCAAGGCGCGGCGGATCGCGCGTCAGGCCAGGGCGGTGCTGGTCTTCCCCCAGATCGTCAAGGCGGGCCTCGTCTTCGGCGGCGAGACCGGTAACGGGGTCCTTCTGGTCGGCGGCGGCGCCGAGGGCTTCTACAACATCAGCGGCGGCTCGTGGGGCCTGCAGATCGGCGGCCAGACCTTCGGCTTCGCCCTGTTCTTCATGACCGAGTCCTCGCTCCGCTACCTGCGCAAGAGCGGCGGCTTCTCGGTCGGCAGCGGGCCCAGCATCGTGGTGGTGGGCAAGGGCGCGGGCGCCGAGGTCGACACCACCACCGTCACCCAGGACGTCTACGCCTTCCCCTTCAACCAGAAGGGCCTGATGGCCGACCTGACGCTGCAGGGCACCAAGATCACCCGCATCCATCCGGACTGAGCCCGCGCCGTCCAGGGGCCGCCGGCGGAGCGCTTCGTCTATCTGTGTGTCGGCGCGGCGGCCGGCCAGACGGGATCGCCATGGCGCGGTCGCGTGAAGGTCCCGCTCGCCGGAATCTCGTGGGACCTGATCGACGGGCTGGAGCCCGGCGGGCGACTGGAGGGGAATATCCCCGGCCGGGGCCGCAACGGCGGCCCGGCCCTGGCCACCGTCCCGATTCTTCCGCCCGGATGGCGCGCTGCCTAGCCTTCCAGCGTCATCCGCACGAAATCGACCGTCTGGCGGGTCGCCGCCGCGAACTCGGTCTCGGTGGCCTTGAAGGCGCCGTAGTGGGCGAACTCTTCCGGCCGCATGCCCTCGAACTCGTAGGCCGCGCGGAAGCTGGGCAGCTTGAGCAGCTTCTCCAGCGTCTTGCTGTTGGGCTCGCGATAGATCGCCTGGGCGTCAAAGGGGTCCAGCTCGGCCTTGGCGGTCATCAGTCCGGCCACGAAGCCCGGCGGGAGATC
>CAZTMF010000222.1:0-1878 GCA_964614675.1 uncultured Caulobacteraceae bacterium
GACAGTCCCAAGGCCGCGCGGGCCCTCTCGGTGCTGCGGGGGCCCCGGCCGCACCTGCAGATGCTGCTCTGGATCCGCGATCCCAAGCCCTTCAACTATCTCAAGAGCCCGAACCACTTCTGGGACAAGCGGGCCGGCTGGCGGGCGAGGCTGGCGCGCGACCGCGCCCTGGTGCGCGAGGTGGACCAGGTGGTGTGCGGGGCCGCCTGGCTGGTCGGACCGCTCGCCCGGACGCTCCTGCCCCTGCCGCGGGCGGTGGTCGCGCCGTCGCTGCAAGCCGGCAAGGGCGGCAAGCTGCATCCCGTGGCTGTCGAAGCCTGGCGCGGGGTGGTCGACGGGGCTCGCGCCTGGGCGCCCCGGCGCCTATCTCCTTGACCTTCGACCCATGCGGGACAGCTGTAGCCATGTCCGTTAGAACGCCGGTGCAGTATGGCCGGTCGGCCGGTTCGGGAGCGCGTGCGTGACAGAGGCATCCTCGCTGGAAAGGTCGGGCCGGGAAGACACCACGGAGGCGGCGCGGGCGCAGTACCTGCGAGCCTACACCCTGGCCAAGAGCAAGAAGCCCGAGGAGGCGATCCCCCTCTTCATGGAAATCGTCCGCTGGGACCGCGGCCCCGTCGCCAAGAAGGTCCGCCGCGAGGCGCACATGAACGCTCTCTGGTGCCTCAGCCAGGCCCAGAACTGGACAGAGCTCGACGAAGTGGCGCGGCTCGCGGTCCACCGCTACCCGGAGTCAGGCTGGTCCCACCGCTTTCTCGGCGAGGCGCAGTACCGTCTGGGCAGGATGAAGAAGGCGATCGCCAACCTGCAGAAGGCCATCGAAGTGGACCCCTCGACCGCGCATGAAGCGCGGGTGGTGCTGGAAGTGGTGCTCGGCCGCGCGGAGCGCCGCAAGGCCAAGGTGCGAGGCTGGCCCTCCCGCACGCTCAGCTTCACCAAGCCGCGCAAGGTCATCGAGAACTACCTGCTCCAGGACCAGCCGGGCGAACCCTTCATCGGCCCCGACTCGGTGTTCATGACGCTGGGCTCCTGCTTCGCCGAGAACCTCGCCCGGCGGCTCAGGGGCGTCGGCTATACGGTGAATTCCGAGGAGATTGGCGAGGAGGTCAACTCCACCTACGCAAACCGCTACCTCCTGGAATGGATCGAGCACGGCCCCCGGGACAAGGTCACCCGGAACATGGAGGAGTTCTACGGGCCGCAAATGCGCGAGCGGCTCAGGCGCTATGTCGAGGAAAGCGACGTCTTCGTCCTGACCCTGGGGCTGGCGCCTTGCTTCTTCGAGCACGGCACCGGCCATTTCGTCTTCTATCCCCCGCAGAGCGAGCACGGCCGCAACCTGCTGCACGCCAAGCAGAACGTGATGCGCACCACCACGGTCTCGGAGAACATCCGCAACCTCGAGCTGGTGCTGGACAGCCTGCGGCGCATGGCCAAGCGGCCGCCCACCATCGTGCTGACCGTCTCGCCCGTGCCGCTCAGCGGCACCTCCGAGCTCTACTCCGCCATCGTCGCCGACTGCGTCTCCAAATCCACGCTGCGGGTCGCCTGCCACGAGGTCATGACCCTGCAGAACGCGCCCGACCTGATCTACTGGCCGAGCTTCGAGATCGTCCGCTGGATGGGCAACCACTTCGGCCCCCACCAGCCGAACGTCTACGGCGAAGAGGACGGCAACACGCGGCACGTCTCGGACTGGGTGGTGAAGCTGATCATCGACCTCTTCCTCGAGCATTACTGCATCAAGGAACCGGGCGCGGAGGCGGAGACGGCCGCAGCTCAGGGCTGAGGCCAGCGCCTCACCAGGCCGCGCCCATGGTGACCAGGGCCACGCGGAGCTCGCCCGAGCGGACGTTGCCGCCCCGGTGCACGCCTTCG
>CAZTMF010000222.1:1888-5681 GCA_964614675.1 uncultured Caulobacteraceae bacterium
GCTGGCCCTTGGGGCCGACCGCCACGAACTCCTGCGCCAGGAGATCGCGGCTCTCGGGCGCGTCAACCAGCATGTCGCCGCCGAACTCGGCCTTCACCTGCATCTCAGGCGGGAGCGAGAGGAACATCCGGCGCTTCTTGGCCGAGCGAATGACCAGATCGGACTTGTCGAAGGCGCGGCGGTAGATCCGCTCCTCCGACCCCTCGGCCCAGCGGTGGCTGCCCGGGACCATGCCGAAGGGCCCCTGCTCGGGACCCACATCGCTCAGATAGAGCACCGCCTTCACGAAGCACTTGCCGTTGGAATCGATATGGAAGCCGGCGGTGGGCGGCGCCGGGGTGTCCAGGTCGCGGTAGAGCCGGACCGCCCAGTCCTGGTCCGGCTGGTTCAGGAGCAGGCCCGCGGACCGCACCTTGGCCGCCGGCGCGCCGAAATAGGCGGCGGTGATCTCCAGCGCGCCGGAGTCGCGCATGGCCCGCTCGATGGCGGCCCAGAGCTCGGGGTGCGTGGACGAACCGACGCCCTCGTGGGCGGTCTTGTACTGGATCCGCTCCCCCGCGGCCCGGGTCTCGTCGAGCCGCCGGGCGATGGCGCCCAGCACCGGAGCGGCCGCCTGTTCGATCGGTCCGAGCGCAGCGGCCGAGAGCTGCACCGGAGCGACGCCGTCGCGGACCAGGGTCTCTCCGGTGGCTTCGGCGTGGCCGAAGCGATAGCCGAAGCGCTCCTGCTTCTCGCGCTCGATCGCGCGCGCTTCCTCGACGAGCGGTTCCAGCACCTCCAGCGCGCGCCGGCCGAGCGCCGGATTCGGCTCCAGCATGCCGCCGTAGGCCGGGTGGGCGGTGTAATCGATCCTGGGAAGCTGGCCCGCCATCAGTACTGCGCCGTCAGCACCAGCTGCAGGGCATGACGCTCGCCCGCGCGCACGTTGCCGCCGCGGTGGATGGCGTCAGGGTCGAACAGGGTCAGCATCCCCCTGGGCCCGACCGCGCGCAGCTCCTGCTCCACCAGCGACTTCGCTTCCGGCGAGTCGGGCGTCATGTCGCCGCCGAACTCGGCCTTCACCTGCAGCTCCTCCGGCAGGGAGATGAAGGCCTTGCGCATCTCGGCCGAGCGGGCCAGCAGCGGCGAGCGGTCGAAGGCGCGGCGGATCACCCGGTCGCGGCTGCCCTGGCCCCAGAGGTGGCTTTTCGGCACCACGCCCGTCGGCCCCTGCTCGGGACCCACGTCGTTCAGGTGCAGGATCCCCTTGATGTAGCACTTGCCGTTGGAGTCGATGTGGAAGCCGGCGGTGGGCGGCGTCTCCATCTTCACGTCGCGGAACAGCCGGTTGGCCCACTCCTGGCTCGGCGGATTGACGAACAGGGCCAGGCCGTTGATGCGCGCGGACTTGGCGCGGAAGAAGGCCGCGACCGTGTCGTAAATGGCCATCTCGCGCAGGAAGCGGTCAACGGAGCTCCAGAGCTCGCCGTGGGTCTCCTGCGACAGCAACTGCTCGACCGTCTTGAAGCGGATCGGCTTGCCCGCGGCGCGGGCCTCGGCGATGCGGCCCTGGACGGAGGCGATCACCGGCTGGGCCGCCGCGTGCACCGGGTCCATCAGCTCGTCCGGCAGGCGCACCTGGGTCACCCCGTGCTCCACCAGCTCCTCGCCCTGGCGGTTGACCGCGCCGTAGTCGTATCCGAAGCGGCCGACGCGCACGGCCTCGAGCTCGGCCATCTCTGCGATCAGCGGCTCCAGCACGGCGAGCGCCTCCGCGCCCGCGGCCGGGTCCGGCGCGAACAGGCCCCCGTAGGCCGGGTGGCTCAGATAGTCGATCCGCGGAAGCTCGGCGGTCATTGCCTTAGGATGATCGTGGGTTGAAGCCGTGTCCATTCCCAGGGGAGCCCTCGGCGGCGGCCCGACACATTGACCCATCTCAAATGACTCGTTTACACCGGCCCCGCCTGCAGCCGGCTGCGCGCGCCCGGCAGGCGCCGTCAGCTAACACTCGGCGGATTCTGCAGCAACGCTCGACAGCCTCGGCGGGTCGTCGCCTCTAAGAGAGCCGGAATGCAGAAGGTCCTGACCGTATTCGGCACGCGCCCGGAAGCCATCAAGATGGCGCCCGTGGTGCAGGCCCTGCGCCGGTCCGGCGGGCTCCAGCCCATCGTCTGCGTCACCGGCCAGCACCGCCAGATCCTGGACCAGATGCTGGCCTTCTTCGGCCTCCAGGCCGACCACGACCTGAACGTCATGCGGCCCAACCAGACCCTCGAGGGCCTCACGGCCGCCGCGCTCACGGCGCTCGGGCCGGTGCTGGACGAGGTGCGGCCCGACTGGCTGGTGGTGCAGGGCGACACCACCACGGCCATGGCCTCGGCGCTGGCCGCCTACTACCGCAAGATCAAGGTCGCCCATGTGGAGGCGGGTCTTCGCACCGGCGACAAGTACGCGCCCTTTCCGGAGGAGGTGAACCGCCGGATCATCGCGACGATCGCCGACCTGCACTTCGCCCCCACCGAGACGGCGCGCCAGGCGCTGCTGGCTGAGAACCATGCGGACTCGACGATCCGGGTGACCGGCAACACCGGCATCGACGCCCTGTTCTGGACCCGCGCGGAGGCCCAGGCCGGCCGCGTCTCGGGTCCGCCGGGGCTGGAGGCGGCCTTGGACGGCAAGCGGCTGCTGCTGGTCACCGCCCATCGGCGCGAGAATTTCGACGCCGGCATGGACGAGATCTGCCAGGCCCTGAAGACCCTGGCCGAACGGTTCGACGACATCGTCATCGTCCTGCCCGTGCACCCCAACCCGAACGTGAAGGGGCCGATCGAGGCGCAATTGTCGGACGTGGCGGGCATCCGGCTGATCGCGCCGGTGGACTATGGCCCCTTCGTCTGGTTGATCGACCGGGCCGCCGTCATCCTGACGGATTCCGGCGGCATCCAGGAGGAGGGGACGGCCCTGGGCAAACCAATGCTGGTGATGCGCGACGTGACCGAGCGCCCCGAGGCCGTGGCGGCGGGCGGCGCCGTGCTCGTGGGCGCCCACGCGGGACCGATCGTGGACAAGGCCTCCCAGCTGCTCACCGACGCCGCGCTCTACGCCAGGATGTCGAAGGGCTCGGATGTGTTTGGCGACGGCCATGCCGCGGAGCGGATCGCCGAGGCGTTGAGGGACTGGTGAGCATGGACGGCCGTCCGCGGCGCGTGGTCTGGGCCTACGACCGCGAGCACACCCTGCACCCCTTCATCGTCCTGGGCCTCAAGACCCTGGTCGAGGCGGGCTGGAGCGCGACGGTGGTCAGCGCCGACAAGGCGGGCGACGGCGCGCCCTACCGATCGTTCGACGACTTCTCGTTCGAACGCCGCGTGAAGAACTACATGCGCGTGATCTTCGACGTGCGCGGCAAGCTCGAGCAGGACGCCATCCAGGTCAAACGCGCCCGCGAGCGCCTGGCGCGGCGGATCGCCGAAACCGAACCGGACCGCGTCCTGCGAGGACTCAAGAAGCTGCGGTTCCAGGCCAAGGAACGGGCGCTGTTCGCGCACCACGAAAGCATCCAGGGCTGGCGCGAGGTTCTGAAGCGCGCGGCGAACCTCCGCAGGCTGACGGTCGACACCTGGGACGTCTATCTGCGCGGCTTCTCGCGGCTCTTGAAGGTGAAGGGCGAGGTGATGATCGCCAGCCGGCCGGAGGCGGCGGTCTGGGCCTGCATCGTCGCCAAGCTGCGCGGCATGCGCTTCGTCTATTTCCCCTTCGAGCTCTATGGCGAGCAGATCACCACGCCCAATCCCTTGGTGGCCTGGCTCGAGCG
>CAZTMF010000223.1:0-5678 GCA_964614675.1 uncultured Caulobacteraceae bacterium
TCCAGGGCGCATCCATCATCTCGGCCAGGCGACGGCCCGCCCGGACCATCCCCGCCGCCATGGTATCGGCCCCCACGAGAACCAGGATCCGCTCCCCGGCGGCCCAGGGGCCTTCGACCCCGGCCCGGCGCATGGCGCCGACCAGCTGGTCGTCGATGGTCTGGGCGGCGCGCCTCAGCGCCAGCTCGCGCAGGGCCGTCAGGTTCTCGGGCTTGAAGAAGTGCACGGCCGCCTGGCGGGCCGTTTCGGGCAGATAGACCTTGCCCTCCTCGAGCCTCTGGCGAAGCTCGGCGGGGGTGATGTCGACCACCTCGATCTCGTCGGCGTCGCTCAGCACCGAATCCGGCACCGTCTCGCGCTGACGCACGCCGGTGATCTTCCAGACCACGTCGACGAGGCTCTCGAGGTGCTGGACGTTCAGGGTGGTCCAGACGTCGATGCCGGCCGCGATCAGCTCCTGCACGTCCTGCCAGCGCTTGGGATGGCGCGAGCCCGGTACGTTGGAGTGCGCGTATTCGTCCACCAGCAGCAGTCCCGGCCGTCGGGCGAGGGCGGCGTCGATGTCGAACTCCATCAAGGTCCGGCCGCGGTATTCGATGGGTTTGCGTGGCAGGACCTCAAGGCCCTCGAGCAGCGCGGCGGTGTCGGAACGGCCGTGGGTCTCGACCACGCCCACCAGCACCTGGGTCCCCTGGGTCTGCCGCCGCCCGGCCTGCAGCAGCATCTCATAGGTCTTGCCCACCCCCGGCGACATGCCGAGGAAGACCTTGAGCCGGCCGCGTCCGGCGCGCTGCTCTTCCTTCAACAGCGCATCGGGATCCGGGCGGCGCGGTTCGTCCAGGCTCATGACGTGATCGGGCTTCTAGGACCGGGCCTCGGCGGCCGCGGCGGAGCGGCGACCCTGGCGCCTATCGCTTCTTGGAGGGTCCGAGACATTGACCTTGATCATATACTGATCTGATCTTGATCTTCAATTTCACGTCGCAATAAAGATCATCGTCTTTATGAGTTCTTTATGCCGCTTTCTCCTGACGTGAATTTCAGACCCGCGCCCGATCATCCTAGTCAGGCCTGCATCGGTCCGAACGCAAGAATGGGCGGCTAGCGCGGGAGGAGATCGTTCATGACGTGGACAGGGTGGCTGTTGATCGCGGTCTGCATGGCCGCCGTAGGGATCATGGCGCCGCTGCTCGGCGGCTACATGGCCCAGGTCTTCACGGCGGAGCGGACGCCGCTTCACCCGGTCCTACGGCCCATCGAGGTCCTGATCTATCGCCTCGCCGGCGTCGACGAACAGCGCGAACAGTCCTGGTTCACCTATGCCCTGTGCTTCCTGGGCTTCCACCTCGTCGGCGTCCTGGTCCTCTACGGCCTTTTCCGGATGCAGACGTGGTTTCCCTGGAACCCACAACACCTTCCGGGCCTGACCCCCGACCTGTCGCTCAATACGGCGATCAGCTTCGTCACAAACACCAGCTGGCAGTCCTATGCCGGCGAGGCCACGCTCAGCTACTTCTCCCAGATGGCGGGGATCGTGGTCGCATCCTTCCTTTCGGCCGCGGCGGGCGTGGCGGTCGCAATCGTCCTGATCCGGGGCTTCGCCCGATCGGGCTCGGAGACGGTCGGTAACTTCTGGGTCGATATGACCCGTGCGACGCTCTACGTCTTCCTGCCGCTGGCCGTGCTCGGGGCCGTGGTGCTGGCCTCGCAAGGCGCCCCTCAGACTCTTCACCCCAGCGCGGCGGCCGCCACGGTGGAGGGCGCCCGGCAGACCATCGCCTTGGGGCCGGTCGCGTCCCAGGAATCGATCAAGCTCCTCAGCGGCGACGGCGGAGGCTTCTTCAACGCCAATTCGGCCCACCCGTTCGAGAACCCCAACGGCTTGACCAACCTGGTCGAGATCCTGCTGATCCTGGTGGTCGGCGCCGCCCTGACCAACACCTTCGGCCGGATGATCGGATCGCAACGGCAGGGGTGGATGCTCCTGGGGGTGATGGCGGTCCTCTTTCTCGGCGGGGCCGCGGCGATCTACGCGGCGGAGACCCACGGCAACCCGGTCCTCGCGCACCTGGGCGTGGCCGGCTCCAATATGGAGGGCAAGGAGGTGCGCTTCGGGCCCGCGGGGTCCAGCCTGTTCGCCGAAGCCTCCACAGCCTCGGCCGACGGCGCCGTGAACTCGATGCACGACAGCTACATGCCGCTGAGCGGGCTCGTGCTGATGGCGAACATGAAGATCGGCGAGGTCATCGTCGGGGCGCCGGGCTCGGGCCTGTTCAGCATCCTCCTGTTCGCGATCCTGGCGGTCTTCATCGCCGGCCTGATGGTGGGCCGCACGCCCGAGTATCTCGGCAAGAAGATCGAGACCCGCGAGGTCCAGTTCGCCATGCTGGCTTCGCTCGCCGCGCCGGCGATCACCCTGACCCTGGCGGCGATCGCCGCGGTCATTCCGCTCGGCCTCGCGGCGCGCGAAGCGACCGGGGCCCATGGCCTCTCGGAGATCCTCTACGCCTACACCTCGGCGGCGGCGACCAACGGCAGCGCTTTCGCCGGGCTCTCGGCCAACAATTCCTTCTACAATCTGACGCTCGCCCTCGGCATGATGGTCGGGCGGTTCGCCGTGATCCTGCCCACCCTCGCTCTGGCGGGATCGCTGGCCGCCAAGACCAAGGCCGCGCCGTCGGCTGGGGCGATGCCGACCGACAATCTGCTCTTCGCCGGCCTGCTTGTCGGCGTGATCCTGATCGTGGGCGGGCTGATCTACTTCCCCGCGCTTGCGCTCGCTCCGATCCTCGAACAGCTGTCGCTTCGCTAGAGCGCTGTCGGGCCTGCCAAGGTCGTCTGCGGGGTGAGCCGCCTCAGGCGTCGCTGTACTGGGAGGCGGCCTTGCGGGCCGCGGCCTTGCGCCGCCGGTCGGCCCGGCCTCGCGCCCGCCATTCGACGATTTCCCCGACGAGGGTTCCAGTCAGCGCGCCCAGACTGAGCACGATGACGAGTTGCAGCATGAACTCGGCCACGACGGCATCCCTTTGCTCGCGCCGCACCAGAAGAGAGGCGGCGCCGCACATCGGTTACGACCGAATCTGATGAAGTCGCCATTCGGCCAGGCGCGCGATGACATAAGCGACCCATAAGGCTGCAAGCGCATGAGGGCGGAATAGCTGTTCTCCGCCGGCCGCTTGCTTAGCTTGCGTTTATGGGGCCGACCGGGAGACCTATCGAAATCTTATGCGACGCTCACCATCCTCTTGGCAGAACAGAGCAGGGCCGGATTTGGCTGCGACTCAAATGTTCAGGTCTTGCACAGATGGCGCGCCGTCCCCTCGGCCTCGCCGCCTTCAAGCCGCTTGCTCCCACCCACAGAAGAGAGACCCAATGCGTGCTCGCGCCGTCGTTCAACCCCTGATCCCGAAAGCCGCCGCCGATGTCGGCGCGGCCTACAGCGAGGCAGGGGACCGCTACCTCGCCTATGCGGACGGGGACCTTCAGCGGCTCTACGATTTCAGCGGTCCTTATGCCTACGGCGATCGCTGTGTCTGGCGCCAGCTGGAAGGGCTTCTCACGGAACTTCGAGCGTCAGGACGCAGGGACCTGACCATCCTGGACGCCGGATGCGGACCGGGCACCTGGCTCCGGCGAATCGTCCACCGCGCGTCCGAGCTTGGCTTCGACAGCATCACCGCCCGGGGGTTCGACCTTGCGGACCTGCAGATCTCCGCCGCCGTGCAGCTGGCCGGTGACCTCGAAGGCCTGCCCGGAGTGAAGGTCCGGTTCGAAGTCGGCGACATGACCCGGGCCCTGCCGGAAGCGGACGGATCGATCGACCTGTGCGTCTGCCTCTATGGGGTGCTGAATCACATCGACGCGCCGCATCGGCCGGCTGTCATCGCGGAGTTCGCGCGCGTCACCCGCGGCGCATTCGTGACCACGGTCCGGACCGCAGGGAGCACGCCCTCCATCTTCATAGGCGCCGTCGACGAGGCCCGCAGCTTCCGCCAGGACAACGAAGCCGACCGCTGCGATGTCGAACTCAGGAACGGCCGCCGGATCAGCCTGCCGTGCCATCTGTTCACAGCCCGTGAGCTGTGGCGCCTGTTCGCCCAGGGGTTCGATGTGGAGGACCTGCGCGGCCTGGACCTCTTTCACAGCCGCTTTTCACCCGACCCCCGCTGGAATCCTGAGTTCCTGAGGGCGGACAACCTCCAGGGCGAGTTGCAGCGCCTCGAGGAGACCTACGCGCGCAGCCCTGGCTTCATCGACCGGGCCGCCCATCTGCTGCTCGTCGCCCGGCCAAAAGCCGCCGCCTCCAGCTGATCATTCGAGTCGCTGACACCGCGCGGTCCAGGCCCAGATCGAGAGAAGACGCTGATCTCAGTCCTGGAGTCCGGACATGACTGGGGGCCGCGCGGCCAGTCTCGGAGCCTTGATGGTGATGAAGTCCTTGGCGAAGCTCACCGTGACTCCATCGGCATCTACATCCGGGGGTAGGGGAATCCGCTGATCGACCGCCGCGTATTCGATCGGGGCGGCCGATTGGCGTTGATCAAGCGATTGGCGGAGGATCGCGCAGAGGTTTGCGATGCCCTCTCTGACCGACACGTCCACGACGAATACCGCGCCGTCGATCACTTCGAATGAAATGAAACGCCCGCTCGATCCCTCGCTGAATTGGGCAGGGCCGAGATAGGCGCGCGCCGGCGGATGCATACTCGAGGCGGTCCATCGGACCGAGCTGCTCGCCGCCATACGGACTTCCGCGAGAAACGACCCCATCCACTTGGCCACGAACGTCGCGGCAGCGCCCAAGACGGACCAGCGCTGGCCGAACTGGCGCGCGGTGCTCGGCGAAAGGGTGAGGCTGCCCGCAACGATCATCGCCATGCCCCGCCGGCTATCCGGCGGGCCAGTTGATCTCCGTCCAGGTCGTCTGGATTTGATCCAGATCAAGAACGGGATTGGCGTGCTCCAGGCGACGCCGTCCAGTTGGGAGAGCGGGGCGGTCGGCCTTCAGACGGCGGGCGCCCGGGCCAAGCCCGCCGCCAGGTATCCGGCGACCAGCTCGAACAGCTTGCCCGGCTCCTCGGGTCGTTCCTGCTCGGACTCGGCGAAGCTGACCCCGAGGATCAGGCGGCGATGGGCCGCCGTCTCGACCGGCCACATGTCGAAACTGGCCTGGTCGAAGGGATAGGTGTCGGCATGGACCGGAGTTTCGTGGCTGATGGCCCACTGGGCGGCTTCTCTATCGGACGCTGAGACACGGGCTCCCCCGGCGCTCGCCACGGCGGAGTCGGCGCTGCGCGTCTGTGGCTTCGCGCCGCCCGGGGCCTTGAAGATCCTCGCCAGGGTTTCCGCCGCGATCCGGTACAGGGTGGCGTCGGCTTCGCCATGGATGGTGGCATGGGCCAGGGTGCGCAGGGCCTCGGCCCGGTCGGCTGCACCCTGGGCGTCCAGCGTGTGGCGACGAGCTTCGGCGGCCACCGTGCTGACGATCGCCGCCACCACGGCGAGCAGCACGATCGCGGCGATGTCCGAGCGGCTGGCCACATTCAGGGTGTAGATCGGGACCGTGAACAGGAAGTCGAAGGCGGCGACGCTCGCCACCACCGCCAGGATCGCGGGGCCCCATCCGAGATAGGCGGCGGCCACGGCGACCGGAACGACGTAGGCGAGCGTCAGGGTCT
>CAZTMF010000224.1:0-5642 GCA_964614675.1 uncultured Caulobacteraceae bacterium
CGGGCAACCAGGGCTACTTCATGCAGCCGACGGTGCTGGCCGAGACCAACCGCAACATGCGGGTGGTGCAGGAGGAGATCTTCGGCCCGGTGGTCTGCGCCATGCCGATCAACGACGAGGACATCGAGCAGATCGCTCGCACCGCCAACGACACCACCTATGGCCTTGCCGCCTACATCTGGACCAAGGACATGAGCGTCGCCCACAAGCTGGCCAGGAAGCTGCAGGCGGGCACGGTGTCGATCAACGGTTCGGCCGGCATCGATGCGGCCGTGCCCTTCGGCGGCTACAAGCAGTCCGGCTGGGGCCGCGAGAACGGCCACGAAGGCGCCGAGCACTTCTACGAGACCAAGACGGTGTCGGTGGCGCTCTGACCGCCGGACTCCTGACGTTTTCGAGGGGCGGCTGCGCGAGCGGCCGCCCTTTTCGTTTCGGCCGACGCAACGCGTGCGTGTCCCGGGTTTGACGCAATATATCCGGACGCTTACCGTTTCTTTTCGCTTCCAGCGGCCGCAGAGACGGCCTTCCGGGAGGGGGACATGGGTGAGGCGGAGGTATTGCGCTTTTCGACCTCGGCGGCGCCCGCCGATGCACGGCTCGCGTACTGGAACGCCCTTGCCTGCGAGATCTACAACAACCTGACGATCGACGCCGACGCCGGCCGCCCGTTCGCGGCCGAGATGGTGCGCGCCAGGCTGGGCGAACTGACGCTGATGAGCGCCCATTCAACGCCAGCCCAGGTGAGCCGCCAAGCCGACCCGCAGCGCAACGCCCGCGGCCTGGGCATGTTCGATCTGCACTTCCAGCTGAAAGGCCGAAGCCTGAACGCCCAGAGCGGGCGAGAGGCGGTGCTGGAAGCCGGCGACTTCACCATCTGCGACGCCTCGCGGCCCTATCTGGTCCGTTTCGACGAGGCCAACCACATGCTCTGCATCAAGGCGCCCATGGCCTCCCTGGCCCAGCGCCTGGGAGACGTCGAAGCCCTGATCTGCCGGCCAATCTCCGGGGCGGACGGGCCGGGCGCCATGCTCTCCTCCTTCCTGTCCAGCCTGTTGCCCCAGATCGACCAGGCTCAGGACGATGGCTGGGGTGAAACCATCTCCGAGGTCATCCTCGACCTCCTGACCCTGGCCTACCGGCCGATCAGCGAGGCCGCGGCGACCTCGGGGCGGCTGCTGTGGATGACCAAGGCCCGCGGATTCATCGACGAGCACATCTGCGATCCGGAGCTCGGCGTGGCGGTCATCGCCGGGGCGCTGGGCGTCTCTCCCCGCTATGTCCAGATGCTGTTCGCGGCGGAAAGCACTACGCCGTCCGCTTTCGTCCAGGAGCGGCGCCTCAGGATGGCGGCCGAGCAACTGCGACGGGCGGACGCGCCCTGCATCACCGACGTGGCCATGGCGGTGGGCTTCAACGACCTGACCCACTTCGGCCGCGCCTTCCGCCGCCGCTATGGGGTCACGCCCCGCGACTATCGCGACGGCGCCCGGGCGGGCCATGCCGACGCCGCACGCGTCTGAGCCGAACGACTTCGCTTTCTATCGAATCGTCTTCGCCTGCGGCCGAGCGGAAGCGTGCGCGCGGCTGATATCTCCCTGCTCGCAACGACATCGGCCGCGCCGACTGACGCCGTTCTGACCTTTCTCCGGTCCCTCGGTCCGGAATTCATGGCCCCACTGAGCCGCCGTTCCTCCCGGGTCGGCGGCTCTTTCTTGTGTGCAATCGCCCCGGGACCGCTAAGCTCGAAAGAAAAAGGCGTTCGGGAGGGCGGATGACGAGCGATGCGACGGCCGATGGCCGGCCTACGACCCTGAGCCTGATGGGCCGCCCCGCCTATCGTGGCTGGGTGCTCCTGCTCTTCCTGCTGATCTCGATGTTCGGCTTCATCGACCGGCAGGTGATCGGGTCGCTGGGCCAGCCGATCAAGGCGTCGCTACACCTGACCGACGCCGAGTTCGGCCTGCTGGGCGGCCTCGCCTTCGCCCTCTTGAACTCACTCCTGACCATCCCGATCGCGCGCATCGCAGAGCGCAAGCGGCGGCTGACCATCATCGGGATCGGCGTCTTCCTCTGGTCGATCGCCACCTGCCTCTGCGGGCTGACCGCCAATTTTGTCCAGTTGCTGGTCGCGCGGGTGGCGGTGGGCGTCGGCGAGGCGGCGAGCACGCCCGCCACGGCCTCGGTCATGGCCGATTATTTCCCGCCGAACCGGCGCACCTCGGCGGCGGCGGTGTTCGTGCTGGCGATCCCTCTGGGCGCCCTGATCGGCGCGGCCGGCGGCGGCTACATCGCCCAGTACACCGACTGGCGGACCGCCTTCGTGATCGCGGGCCTGCCGGGCCTCGTGCTGGCGCTGCTGCTGGTCGCGACCATCAAGGAGCCGATCCGGGGTCACTACGACGCCGCCGGGCTCGGCGAGGCGGACGCTCCGCCCCTGACTGCTGTGCTGAGCCGGATGATCCGGCGGCCGGCCTTCCTGCACGTGATGTTGGGTTCGACCGTCGCCTCCATGGGCGGCTTCGGCATCAACCTGTTCCTGGCCCAGTACTTCTTCCGCCGGTTCGGCCTGGGGATCGGCGACAGCGGCCTGCTGTCGGGCCTGATCAGCGCCATCCCGGGCTCGATCAGCATGCTGGGCGGCGGGCTGCTGGCCGACTGGCTAGGCAAGAAGGACCCCCGCTTCTACGCTTGGACGCCGGGGCTCGGGGCCCTGCTGGCGACGCCGCTCTACGCCCTGAGCTTCCTGCAGGGGAGCTGGCCCATGGCTACGGTGCTCCTGATGCTGACGGGGCTGATGCAGTACGCCTACCTGCCCGCCTCGATCGGGGTCACCGCAAACCTGATGGAGCCCCGCATGCGGGCGACCGCCGCGGCGGTGGTGGGCATCATGACCAACCTGATCGGGGCGGGCGTCGCGCCCATGATCGTCGGCGCACTATCGGACCATTTCGCCAGCCAGGCCATCGGCGGCCGCTTCACCGCGGTCTGCACCGGCGCCAGGGCGGCCGAGACGGCGGCGGCCGGCGCCTGCGGCCAGGCCTCGGCCCACGGCCTGCAGATGGCCTCGATCGTCTTCGCCCTCGTCTACCTCTGGAGCGCCGTGCACTTCGCCCTGGCGGCCCGCACCATCCGCAAGGACATGGCCTGATGAAGACGTGGAAGCTCTGGAGCTACGAGAGCGGGCTCGTCCTGATGATGAGCCTGATGAACGGCATCGTGGCGCTGGACAGGACTGCGGTCAGCCTGCTGGCGCCCTGGATCGTTCCGGAGTTTCACCTGAACAACACCCAGCTCGGGATGCTGGCCTCCGTGCTGTCTGTGACCATCGCCGGCTCGGGCTTCCTGCTGGCCTCGCTGGCCGACGGGACCGGACGTCGAAAGCCGATCCTGATCGTCATGCTGGTGCTGTTCTCGCTGTTCTCGGCCATGTCGGGCCTGGCGGCCGGCTTCGTGATGCTGCTCGCCGCCCGCTGCATCCTGGGCGTGGCCGAAGGCCCCCTGGCCCCCATCGGCCAGTCGGTGGTGGCGCTGGAGTCGGCCCCGCAACGCCGCGGGCTGAATATGGGCATCATGCTGAACCTCGGCGCCGGCCTCGTCGGCGGCGGCGTCGGCGCATACGCCACCACCCACGTGGCGGCCGCGTTCGGCTGGCGTCCCGCCTTCTACCTTTCGGCCGTTCCGGGCCTCGTCCTGGCCCTGGCGATGGTGTTCTGGATGCGCAAGCCGCCCGAGCCGCCGAGGGGCGCGGCGGAAGCCGCAACCCCGGCCTGGACCGGGATGCTGGCGCTGCTGAGATCACGCAACATGCTGCTGTGCCTTGCGATCTCGGGCCTCTTCTCGACCTGGCTGATCGTCCAGGGCGTCTTCACGACGATCTATCTGACCCGGACCGACGGCCTGAGGCCGACCGACGTTGGCCTGATGCTGTTGCTGACCAGCCCGGCGATGGCTCTCGGCGGCATGATCGTGCCGGCGATCTCGGACCGGATCGGGCGGAAGCCCGCCCTGGCCGCCATCTGTTTCGTCGGCGCGCTGGCGCCGCTGGCCATTCTGTTCGTGCACGGGCCCTTCTGGCTCCTGACCCTGGCCCTGGGCGTCGGCCTGTTCGGCGGCGGCGCCGGCCCGCTCTATGTGGCGGTGGTGCCGACCGAGAGCGTCCCGGCGCGATATGCGGCGACGGCCGTCGCCATCTCCCTGGCTGCGGGCGAGATCATCGGCGGCGTCTTCGCCCCGACCATCGCCGGCCGCATCGCCGACCTCACCGGCCCGGGCGCGCCGTTCTGGATCTGCGCCGGCTGTGCGGGAGTGAGCGGGTTGCTCGCGCTGCTGCTTAAGGAGACGGCTCCGGCGGCCCTGGCCAAGCGGGCGACGGCCTAGCCGATCACCCCGAGTTTCAGCAGGTCGCCGACGCAGGTCAGGAGCCGGACCGGGCGGTTGGCGGGCGGCTGGGCCAGCCAGTCCTCCTGCTTGTAGATCCCCGTGGTGACGCCGAAGCCGATCGCGCCGCCCTTGCGGGCCATGGCGGTCTCGAGGGTGGGATCGTCGCCCACCACCCCGACCTCACGCGCCGGGACCCCGAGCTTTCTGGCGACATACTTCAGGGCGTGCTGGGAGGGCTTGCCGGTGATGATCCCGCGGCTGTTGGTCAGGCTGCGGATCGCCGCGTAGATGGCGTGGGAATAGCCGATCGCCTTGCCGCCATGGCTGGCGAAGAAGGGCACGGAAGAGGCGATGTAGAGCTTCGCGCCGTTCCAGATCGCGTGGCAGGCGGTCTCGATGTCCTTCATGCCGCAATCCGGGTGCCAGCCGACATAGACCGCATCGACCTGATCGGCCCCGGGCTGGCCGGTGAATAGGATCTCGATCCCGGCCTCCTGCAGCGCGTGGCCGACGCCCGGCGTGCCCAGGATCAGGGCTCGCTTGACGCCCTTGCGGGCGAGGTAGTCGGCGGTGACGCTGGACGGGGTCAGCATCTGCCAGTCCTCGACCGGCAGGCCGACGGCGCGCAGCCGCGGCGTCTGGACCGAGGCCGGATAGGCGCTGCCGTTGGTCAGGAGCACGAAGGGGATATTCCGCGCCTTCAGAGTCTCCAGCACCTCTTTGGCGCCCGGCAGCACCTCGTAGCCGTGGCCCGAGCGATCGCCGAGCACCAGGGTGCCGTCGACGTCGAACATGTAGCCGGCGGGTGTGCGGAGATCCTCGTCCCAGCTCATCGAAACGTCCAAGGCCTCAGGCCTCCTCGAGCTGGCGGCGGCGAAGCGCGAGATGGAATCCCGGCTTGTCGACGGCGATTTGGGCGATATCGGTGCGTCCCGTCAGCTCGCGGACCAGCTGGGTCACGGTGCTGATCTCGGGATCGTAACGTCGGGGCGCGGCGCCAGGCGGCTGCATGGCGTCCACCAGGCCGGCGGGCATGGTGGCCCTGAGCAGGAATTCCTCGTCCGAGAGATTGGGGCCGATGCGGCGGCGCAGCTCGTCCAGCGACGCCATGCCGGGCTCCCTGTCCAGCTCCTTGGTCCGGGGCAGGGACATGATCCTGTCCATCACCTCCGGAGCGATGGGGATGTTCGGCCGTCCGAACTTGCCCAGCGCATAACGGATGATCTCGTCGGGGATGACGGCGTAGCGCTCCTTGCCGGTGA
>CAZTMF010000225.1:0-5624 GCA_964614675.1 uncultured Caulobacteraceae bacterium
CCTCGATGTCGATGGAGTCGACGTCGGCGAAGCGCTTGAACAGCACCGCCTTGCCCTCCATCACCGGCTTGGCGGCGAGGGCGCCGAGGTTGCCCAGGCCGAGGATGGCGGTGCCGTTGGTGATCACCGCCACCATGTTGCCCTTGGAGGTGTAGTCGTAGGCGGTGTCGGGATCCTCGGCGATTTTGAGCACGGGCGCGGCCACGCCCGGCGAATAGGCCAGGGACAGGTCGCGCTGGGTCGCCATGGGCTTGGTGGCGTGCACCCCCAGCTTGCCGGGCGTCGGCAGCCGGTGGAACGTCAGTGCCTCGTCGTCGGCGAAGGCGCGCTTTTCGGTATCGTCCATGGAACCCGCTGAAGTTTGAGCCGGTCAACCTAGCTGTGCGCATGGCGGCCCTCAACCGCGCGGCGCCGAAATCTATGTGTGTCAGAACACCTCGACCGCGATGCGGCCATCCGGATGCAGGGCTGCGCGCGCCATGCCCTCGCTGGTGAACGGCATGGCGATGCGGCCGGTGCGGTCCACCGCGATCAGGCCGCCGTCGCCGCCCTGGGCCAGGGCCTCTTGAAGCGCCGCCTTGCCGGCGGTCTCAAGTTCCTGGCCTGCAAGGCGGATGCGGAAGGCGACCTGGGCGGCCGCCGCGGAGCGGATGAAGGCCTCGCCGACGCCGGTGCAGGAGACGGCCACGTTGCGGTCGGCCCAGGTCCCCGCGCCGATGATCGGGCTGTCGCCGACCCGGCCATGCAGCTTGGCGCGGGTGCCGCCGGTCGAGGTTGCGGCGGCGAGACGTCCGTCGCGGTCCAAGGCCACGCAGCCGACCGTGCCGTGCGGCTTCTCGCCCGCGGCGATGCCGCGCGACTGCTGAAGGCCGGTGAACCAGGCGGCCTCGTCCTCGATGGCGTCCAGGCCCTGGTCGCGGGCGAAGGCTGCGGCGCCGTCCCCGGCCAGCAGCACGTGGGGCGTCCGCTCCATCACCGCCCGGGCGACGGCGATCGGGCTCTTGAAGCCCTGCAGCGCGGCCGCCGCCCCCGCCTTGCCGCTGTCCCCGTCCATCAGGCTGGCGTCGAGCTCGTAAAGTCCCGCCAGATTGGGCGGCGCCCCGCGCCCGGCGACATAGAGGCCCGAAGCCTCGAGCGCTCCGACCATCTCGACGACCACGTCGAGCGCGCTGGCGCCGTCGGCGAGGCGGCCCCGGCCCTGCTCGGTCAGGCCCGAGAGGTGGCGCAGCTGGGGCGTGTAGTCGCGCGCCCGCATCGCGCCGGCCCCGCCATGCAGGACCAGGGCGAAAGGCGCGGACGGGTCGGGCATTGGCTCGGACTCTCTGGAGCGTGACAGCCGAAAGTGTATGCGGTTTCGGCGGTCGTCACGATCTGGATTCAAGACATTCAGAGCGCGTTCGAGCGGCGAAACCGCATACACTTTCGCCTAACGCGCTCTAACGCAGGAAGGCGTAGGCCATGGCGGCCTGGCCCAGGAAGCCGAGCGCCCAGGTCGCCCGCGCCAGGGGTGGCGAGGGCTCGGTCTCGGAACCGCGTCCGGCATAGACCTGAAGGCCGAAGGCGGCGAGCACCGCCACCGCGCCGACCATCACCGGCCAGAAGTCCCAGGCCAGGGTCAGGCTGGTCACTCCCATCGCCACCAGGGCGGCCGCTTCGGCGACCAGGCCGGGGCGGGGCCGGGGCGCGCTCTTGCGGATGCGCCACAAGCCATAGCCCGCGCCGATCACCAGGGCCGCGAGAAGCCCCGCCTTGAAGCCGTCGCCGACGAAGACGCCGATCCCGTCGCCCGCGCCCCGGTAGAGGTTGGCGAGGATCAGCCAGCCCAGGACCGGAAGGCCGATCCCGATCCGCCGCCAGCGCTCGGGACCCAGCGGCAGGATCGCCTGGCCGATCGCCTGGCAGGCCAGGGCCACGGGCACGGAGTTCGGGGTGATCCAGCGGAAGTAGGCGAAGAGGGCCAGGGCGGCGAGAGCGAGGACCCTCAGCGCCCGGCTTGCGCGCCGTTCGGATGGGATGAAGCCGGCGGCCAGGGCCGACGCCGCCGAGACCCACGGGAAAGCGGATTCCAGCGTCACCGGCCCGGACCCATGGATCCTGGCTCAGGCCTTGGGCCGGACGATAGAGGGGCCGAGATTCTGGACCACCTCGTGGGCGTTGAACACCCGCTGGCCCTCAGGTGCGGGTCCGTGGCCGATCACGATCTCGGCCGAGGCCTCGAAGCGGTTCACCTGCTGGATGTCGATATCGTTCGTCCAGAAGGGCCCGCCTCTCCAGGGGTCCCAGGTCCGCCAGCCCCACGAGCCGCCATACCCCCAATAGGGTCGCCAGCCCCAGCCGTAGGTCGACCAGAACGGCGAAGCGTAGAACGGGTCGCTCGCGCCGTAGTAGCTGGTGTTCTTGTCCGTGTGCCGGTCGGTGGTCTGGAACCAGTCGGCGCCTTGCTGCACGGTCAGTTCGGCGGCGCGATAGAGCAGGTACTTCTCCACCGTCTCGCGCGACGTCAGGCTGTTGCCCGCGAAGGTGACCCGCCAGTGGGCCGCGTCGACGCGATAGTCGCGATAGCCGTAACCGGTGCTGGCCCTGGTCGGTCCCGGCGGCGCCGGCTGATAGGGGGTGGCGGTCTCACAGGCGGTGAGGCCGACGCCCAGGGCGGCGACGGCCGCGGTAATCAGGAGTCGATTCATAAGCGCAAGTCCTCTCGACAAGAGGTGTCCGGTGTCGCCCCTGAAACCTCCTGTGCGCCGAGCGGTTGCGCCTGTCTAGAGCGTGACAATGGAAGCGTGTGCGGTTTCGAAGAGCGTCACGCTCTAGATTCAAACACTTAAGGCGCGTTCGAGCGGCGAAACCGCTTCACACTTTCGCCTAACGCGCCCTAGTTAAGCTTTGAGATCAGCCCCACGGGCCTCAGCCGCGCCGGGCCGATCTCGTGGACCGAGCTGATCTGGACCGAGTGGATCACCGCGTCGATCTGTTCGCGCCAGAAGATCAGGAATTTCTGGATGCGCGGGAAGTCCGGCGCCTCGTCCAGCGTCTGCCACAGGAAGCTCTGCAGCAGGGCCGGGTGGTCCGGCATGTAGAAAAGCACCTCGGCGGTCGTCAGGCGCTTGCCCCTCAGCTGCGCCTCGAAATCGCCGGTCAACACAGGAATGGCGCTCACATCCGCCTCCGACTGATTGCCCCTGCCAGGCAGGGTTCATCGATTGCAACGGGATGACAATAGCCAAGGTTGCTTAAAGACCAGCTGAATCAAATTGTTAGCAGCCGCGGCGTCCGGCTGCCGACAAATTGGGCGACGGCGCGGGCCTTCCCTCGGCAGGCCGGGGCCCTCATATCGGATGCGCAAGCAAGGGAGCGGCGATGAGCGCCCAATCAGACCGAATGCCGGCGGTGTTCTTCGGCCATGGCAGCCCCCTGACCGCGTTCGAAGAGGGCAATCCCTATGTGGCCGCCTGGCGCGAGCTCGGCCGGCGGCTGCCCCGGCCCAGGTCGATCCTGGTCATCTCCGGCCACTGGTACGTGCCGGGCGTGGCGGTCACCGCCATGGACCGGCCGCCCACCATCCACGACTTCTACGGCTTCCCCGAGCCGCTCTACCGCTACCACTACGAGGCGCCGGGCTCACCCGCCCTGGCGGCCCGCGCCGCCGAGCTCTTGAAGCCGACGCAGGTCGTCCAGACCGACCGCTGGGGCATGGACCACGGCGCCTGGACGGTGCTGATGCACGCCTTCCCCGACGCCGACATCCCCGTGGTGCAGCTGAGCCTCGATCGCCGGCTGTCGCCCGCCGAGCACTTCGCCCTGGGTGAGAAGCTGAAGCCCCTGCGCGACGAGGGCGTGCTGGTGATGGGCACAGGCAACATCGTGCACAACCTGCGCATCTACGACCGCACGGGCCAGTCGCCGCCCAATCCCGTCGCCGAGGGCTTCCGCAAGAAGGTGACCCAGGCTTTCCGCGACCACGACTCCAAGACGCTGATCGCGGCGCTCGAGGATCCGGCCGCCCGCCTGGCCGCGCCGACGCCGGACCACTTCCTGCCGGTGCTCTACGTCGCCGCCCTGCAGGGCGCGGACGAGGCGCCGGAGTTCATCACCGAGGTGACCGAAGGCGGCGGGGTCGACATGACAACGGTGGTGGTGGGGGCGGAGAGGCTGGCGGCCTAGCCGTCCCGAAATCACCCCTATCTCGGTGGTGTGTGCGGAGTGCCTGCGAGCTGTCGTTTTGGATGTCTGAGGTGGGTGGAAGTTGTCGTCCGGCGCTACGAAAGAACATCAGTCCTCAGTTGTAAGGGACGACGAGCGATCCAGACCTTCGAAAACGAGCAAAGCGCGACAGCCACGCATCCCAACAGCATTTTGGCTTCAGTACTAAGATCAACATTGAATATAGGAATGTAAAGCAGAGCTCCGGACGCCCAGGGCACCAACTTCACCCTCCCGCTTATTGGAAGCGGCGTCCCAGAATTCTGCTTTAGCTTAATTAAGGCGTCCGAGATCGGCTTCACATAACTCAGTTCGAGCAGGAATATCGCCGGACCGGCGATATGCATGAGCCGGCTACCGGAGGGAACAAAAAGAAATACGGCGAGGGCCGGTATCCCGGTTAGCAACCAGATCATGTGCGCTCCTACACTCGCGGAGGCCTTAGCTCGCACACCCCCCCGGGACAGCTATTGATCGAAAGCGGTCCTTACTACCCGCCCGTGACCAAGAGATAGACCGCCTTGCCGAGGGCCCCGAACAGCAGGACGGCGGTGGCCAGCGCCTGAATGCCGAAGCCGGGCCCGCGCTTGGCAGGGTCGCTCACATAGGTCACGGCGTAATAGATCCGCGCCAGGATCCAGACCATGCCGATGGCGGCGGCGACCTTGCCGTTCCAGTACCAGCCGAACAGCCACAGGGACGGCAGGAACAGGGGCAGCCATTCCAGGGTGTTCACCTGGACCCGGTAGGTGCGCTCGAACTCCGGCGAGCCGGTGACGGCCGGCGCCGCGACACCGTACTTGGCCCTGGCCGCGCCCACCCGAAAGCCCGTCCAGAGATAGGTCAGCAGCGCCAGGAAGGTGACGATGACCACCAGGTTGTCGAGCTGCATTCCGCGCCTCCCCGCTCCCCAGGTCGAGGCCGAGCTTGGCACGGTAACCATTTGCTAACCATGTTTTTCGAACATGGGAGTCTGGGTGAGGGCGCGTTGAGTTGAGCGGGCCGCCCTGCGTGTTCCGCGCAGGAGCAGGTCATGAGCGTCCAGGTCCATCCCACGCGCCGGCCGATCCGCAGTTCCGAAGAGACCGTTGCGCCATCCGGACTTCGTC
Organism: uncultured Caulobacteraceae bacterium; assembly: GCA_964614675.1. Lineage (GTDB taxonomy): Bacteria > Pseudomonadota > Alphaproteobacteria > Caulobacterales > Caulobacteraceae > JANWHQ01. Next base: position 5,310 of record CAZTMF010000225.1, read on the forward strand.
TGCCCGAGGACCGCGCCTTCGACGTGGCGACCATCAACAGCCGCCTCGCACGGATGGCCGAACGCGCGGCGCCCGGGCGATCGGACCGGCGCCGCATGTCCTGATCAGCCGTTCCGATCGACCCTGGGAGCGGCGAGCTCCCGGATCACCCCGGCCAGCACCCGCGCCGGGTCGGGGGGCTCGGGTCCGGCGGCGAAGGTCGCGGCGGCCTTCATGGCGCGGAAACCCGACAGCCGGTTCACGGCCGCCTCGAAGCGGCGGCGGCTCACGGCGTCCGCCCGCAGCATCAGCCCCGCGCCGAGGGCCTGCACGGCT
>CAZTMF010000226.1:0-5602 GCA_964614675.1 uncultured Caulobacteraceae bacterium
TCCAGACCCCGTCCTCCTTCACATAGAGGTTCTCGTAGAGGCCGCCCTCCCACCACTGCCGGGGCAGGTGGGGATTGATGTCGGGCTTGGAGTCATGGCTGCCGCCCTGGAGCAGGGCGCGGAAGCGGGCCTTGGCTGTCTTGCCGTCGGGGGCGACGTGGATCACGTCCTGCATCTGGATGTGGTCGCAGAGCAGGCCGTAGGCCGGGCCGTTCTTCTTGGTGAAGCCGGGCCTGAGCCGCCCGCAATAGAGCCGGCGGACCCCCGCCTTGCCCTTGAAGATCCCGCCCATGAACCGGAGCTCGCCGTCCTCGGCGAACAGGTCGACCACCTCGTCGTAGAGGCCCTTGTCCATGAAGTAGCCGTAGGTGTGCTGCAGCCGGCGGATCGCCTTCTCGTCCTGCAGCAGGGACAGTTCGCGGCCCAGCGTCGCGACGGCGGCTTCCAGCTCGGCGATACGGGCGGTCTCGTCGGCCATCTGGGGCCTCCCCTGTTCTTGTTGTCCCGGCCATCAGACACAGAGGGCCCGGACGGTCAAACCTTGCGCCGGGCTTCATGCCGCGCGCATCATCCCGTCAGGGAGGAGCCTGACATGCACCAGATCCGCATCTCGCCCGAGGCCGTGGAGTTCGCCCGTCGTCAGCGCGGCGGGGCGGCCAACATGTTCGAGCGGCTGGACCTTTCCCGCACGGCCCATGTGATCGTCGACATGCAGAACGGCTTCGTCGAGCCGGGCGCCCCGGTCGAAGTCCCCGTCGCCCGCGAGATCGTGGACAACATCAACGCCATCAGCCGCGCGGTCCGCCAGGGCGGCGGAACCAACGTCTTCCTGCAGATGACCGTGGACGAGGCCTCGATGCAGAGCTGGTCCAACTGGTTCCGCTACTTTCACACCGCCGAGAGCACGGCGGGCTTCGAGTCCGCCTTCGGCCATGGCCGGCATCACTGGCGGCTGTGGTCCAAGATGGATGTCGGCGAGGGCGACCTGTTCGTCGACAAGACCCGCTTCGGCGCCTTCGTGCCGGGTGCGAGCCGCCTGCACGAGACGCTTCAGGCGCGCGGCATAGACACCCTGATCGTCACCGGCACCCTGACCAACTGCTGCTGCGAGTCCACGGCCCGCGACGCCATGCAGATGAACTACAAGCTGGTGTTCGTGTCCGACGGAAACGCCGCCCTCAGCGACGCGGCCCACAACGCCACGCTCGACAATATGTGCATGATCTTCGCCGACGTGCGTCCGACCGCCGAGGTGCTGGACCTCGTCGCCGCCAGCGCCGTGCCCGCCGCGGCGGAGTAGCCGCCAGCCAGGAAGTCATGGTCGGCCTCGGGGTTGGCGAGCTCGGGCAGGCGCCGCGGGCTTCCGGCCCATGCCAGGCCCTTGGCCCGCAGGCCTGCGGTCCAGAGTTCCGGCGTCCCGCGCCAGTCGTCCTTGTTCGGATCGTCGATCCGGAGGGTCAGGACCCCCGGGGCGTTCACCCGCGCGGGCGAGTTGATCAGCAGGAGCTCGAAATCGATCCCGGGCAGGATGGCCTCGAGGCCGAGGCGGACCTCTTCGGCGAGGCGCCGATGCTCGTCCGCGGGCAGGGTCTTGCGCTCGATCGCTCCACAGCTCCGCACGAAGAGCAGGCGCGAGCCGGTGGGCAGGGTCAGCAGCCGCCGCCAGAGGTATGTCGACCGCGCCTTGGCCTGGGCGATGTGGTCGGCCCAGTCGGGCTTCACCAGGCCGTCCTCGGCCCTCGGGAACTCGTGGTGCAGTTCGATGTCGTAGCGGACGTTGCGGATGGCGAAGATGCCGCCCCTGGCCATGAACGGCCGCAGATGCCTGGGGTCGTAGAGCCGCTCGACGGAAGGCTCGCGCAGGAAGGCGGCCAGGGCGGGCAAGGGCGTCACCCACCAGTCGAAGGGGAAGGCCCGATCGAAGCCGAAGGTGCGCCTCAGATTGTAGGCGACCCTGCAGTCAAACCCGAGGCCGACGATATGGTCGTAGACCCTTCGCTCCGACATCGATGCCCCTCGGCCCGTACGCGCCGTCAGGGCCGATCATCACCGATCGCTCGTTTAGGGTGCAACCCCCCAATCGCCAATCAGCCCCGCGTCATGGCCATGACCGCCGTCCCCGTCGCCAGCGGCTGGGTGTCGCCGTCCCGGACCAGCTGGGCGGACGCGAAGATCATCCGTGAGCCCATGCGGTCGAGGGTGGCGCGCGCCAGATGCCGGCCGGGCAGGGTCGAACGCAGGAAGTGGGTGGTCAGCGACACCGTCGCGAACGACTGGCCCTCCGCGGCCCGCGAGAAGGCGGCCAGGGCCATGGCGTAGTCGAGCATGGTGGTGACGATCCCGCCGTGGATCACCCCGCCGCCCTGCTTGAAGCTCTCGTCCGGTTCGAAGGCCAGCACCGCCCGGCCCGCCTCGGCATCGAGCTCGAGGATCGATCCCTTCAGGGACCTCGCCAGGGGATCGGTCATCACCAGCGGCGGCGTGGAGGCCTGGAACGCCCGCAGGATCGGATGTGGCTCGCGCATGACGCCTTGGGCTAGGCCATCCACGCCTGATCCGCCAGTCATTGGGGTTCGTACATTCCCCGGCGGCCCCGGTTGTGGCCTATTCGGATCGACAGGTGGGGGGAGGACGATGCCGCTCAAGGTCATCGGCGCGGGTTTGCCGCGCACGGGCACGTTGTCGATGAAGCACGCGCTGGAAGAGCTCGGCTTTGGGCGCTGCTATCATATGGAGGAGGTCTTCGCCGCGCCCTGGCGGGCGGGCGCGTGGGCCAGCTACTTCACCGGCGGGCCGGTCGACTGGGACGAGGTGTTCGACGGCTACGGCTCCGCCGTCGATGCGCCGGCCTATATCGCCTGGCGCGACCTGATGAAGGCCTATCCCGACGCCAAGGTGGTGCTGACCGTGCGCGACGCCGAAAGCTGGTACGCCTCGCTGCGCAAGACGATTCTGGCCGATGGCTACATCGACCAGCTGATGACCACTGAGCTGGGCCCCATGCTCGGGCCCATGCTCGGCGCCATGATGGGCGAGCTCGGCGGACCGCCCCCGCCGCCCGACGCGCCGTTGGCCGCGCCGCCCAGGGAGGTCATGCTGGCGTTGCGCGAAGCGCATGTCGCGGCGGTCCAGCGCGAGGTTCCGCCCGACCGTCTCCTGGTGTTCCACGTCAGCGAGGGCTGGGAGCCGCTCTGCCGCTTCCTGGGCATGGAGGCGCCGGAGACGCCGTTCCCCCGGGTGAACGACGCGGACTCCTTCCACACGACGTTCGCGGTCCCAGGCGCCGTGGCCTAGATTGCGGCGTTCGTTCGAAAGGGATTCGATGTCGCTGAAGGTCATTGGCGCGGGACTGCCGCGCACCGCGACGTGGTCGCAGAAGCTGGCTCTGGAGCTGCTCGGCTTCGGACCCTGCTACCACATGAGCGAGGTGCTCGATCATCCCGAGCATTGGCCGCTTTGGGAGCGCGCCGCCCGGGGCGAGGCGATCGACTGGGAAGAGATTTTCGCCGGCTGGGGCTCGACCACGGACGCGCCCGGGTGCCACTTCCACGGCGAGTTGGCCGCGCGCTATCCCGAGGCGAAGGTCGTGCTGTCGCTGCGCGATCCGGAGCAATGGTTCACCTCCACGCAGAACACCATCCTCAGCGACGCCGTCGCCGGATCCCACGGCGCCCGCGGCAGCCTCGCTATGATCGAGGCGTTGGGCTGGGGCTCCGACCCTCGATTGCGCGACAAGGCCTGGATGCTCGACCGCTTTCACCGGCACATCGACGAGGTGAAGGCGGCCATCCCCGCCGAGCGTCTGCTGCTCTATCGCGTCTCGGACGGTTGGGAGCCCCTTTGCGATTTCCTGGGTGTCCCGGTTCCGGAAGGGCCCTTCCCCCAGGTGAATTCCACCGACGAGTTCCGCGCCATGATCTCCGCCCGCGCCGCGGACGGCGGCGGCATCGCCCACTCGCACTGACTCCGGCATCTAGGCCGGGGGGCGGGCGCCATCCTGGCTCGGTTCGCCCGCGCGGGACCGTCGCGCCGGGCCCTGTCGCGCGCCGCGGCTCTCGCCGTCTTCCGCCAGGTCCCGCGACAGCGCGGCGGCATCGATGAGCTGGGGGCTGCCCAGGCCGACCGACTCCAGGCGCTCGGCCAGAACCGCGATCAGGCTCGACAGAAAGTCCACCTCCCGCTCGGACAGGTTGGCGAGGGTGAACTCCGACAGCGCCTTCACATGCGGCGACAGCGTCCGATAGATGGCCCAGCCTTCCTCGGTCGGCGTCAAGAGCTTGCGGCGGCGGTTGTCGGGATCGGCGCGGTCGGCGATGCGGCCCTGACGCTTCAGGCGTGCGACCGAACGGCTGACGTTCATGGGATGCATGCCCGTGGAGTCGCAGAGCTCATGCGACGCCGCCTGACCGACATAGCCCAGCGACATCAGCACGCGCACGTCGTTCAGGGTCAGGTCGTAACGGTCGGCGAAGTGGGTGAAGAAGGGCCGGCCGACCAGGTTGCTGAGTTTCAGGAGGCGGTAGAGCAGGCGAGGACGCGGTTGATCCAGCTCGGCCCTGGGCCCGGCGCCCGAGTCGGGCTCCAGGGCGGATCCCAGGTCGATCCCCCTATGCTCCGGCGCCGTCGCTGACATCGCCGCCCTCCCCGGACGCATTTGACGCATGCAGGCCATTGATTGGTCAAGGACCCTGATGATCAGGCCCCTAACGATCCTCGCCGATGAAGCGGCGAAGCAACGTCACCAGCGTTTCGTAGTCCTTCGCCCCCAGCGCGGCCCGGTAACCGTCGATGAGGCCGGCGTGGACGGCTTTCAGCTCGGCCAGCCGCCGCTCTCCGTCGGCGGTCAGGGCCAGCGCCTGGGCGCGTCCGTCGCGCGGGTCGGGGGCGCGGGAAACGAGACCCTCGCGCACCAGGGCGTCCAGCGGCTCGACCAGGTTCGGCTGGCGCACGCGCACGGCGGCGGCCAGCCCGGCGGGTCGGCAGCCGGGATTGGCCTCGAGCACCAGCAGGATGGCGTAGGACAGCTGACTGACTCCGACGTCCGCGAAGCGATCGTTGAAGGCGCGCAGATCGCGCTGCTGCGCCAGCCGCAACCAGAACCCCACCGCGGCCTCCAGCTCGGACGCGTCCGGCGGCGCGCGGGGGGAGTCGGGGGGCCTGGAGGGCTGCGGGCTTTTCACGGGATTACATATACCATATAACTAAATCGCCCGGCCAGCTTCCGATCCGGCCGGATCCCAATTCCAACCGAGTTGAACACGAGGGCTGCCATGGCGACCGAAGCGAAGGACACGATCCGCAAGGAGACGGTCTATGTGGAGTTCGAGGACGGCGTCGCCTGGGTGTTCATGAACCGCCCCGAGAAGAAGAACGCCATGAGCCCGCAGCTCAACCGCGACATGCTCGAGGTGATCGACCAGCTGGAGGTCGACGACCGCTGCCAGGTGCTGGTGCTGACCGGCGCGGGCGAGAGCTTCGCCGCCGGCATGGACCTGAAGGAGTACTTCCGCGAGCTGGACGGCAAGGGCCGCCAGGCCACCATCAGGAGCCGCCGCACCGCCTACGACTGGCAGTGGCACCGGCTGATGTTCTACGAGAAGCC
>CAZTMF010000227.1:0-5599 GCA_964614675.1 uncultured Caulobacteraceae bacterium
ACCGAACAAGACCGAATAGCCGGCCCAGGTCGCCCGAAGGAACCCAACGATCTCCGCGGCGGGCAGCGGCTGGCCCGGGTCCTGGCCCTCGACGAGCCCGCGCCGCGCGGGCTCCTTGGTGGTGAAGAACATCAGGGCGATGAAGAGACCCGGCGCTCCCACGATCAGGAAGGTGAGCTGCCAGGGGTAGAAAAGCCCAAGGATCGGCAGGTGAACCGCCGGGATTCCAGACAGCGCATGCACCAGGCCGCCTCCGAAAAGCAGCGAGAATGCGGATCCGAAAACGAACGCGAACCCCATCAAGGACATCGCCTTCGGCAACCGCTCACGCGGGAAAAGGTCGGAGATCATCGATGAGATGGCGGGCGACACGGCGGCGTCGCCGGCGCCTACCCCGACCCTGCACAGCGCAAGCTGCCAGAAGCTGTGGGCGACGCCGCAGAGCATGGTGCTGACGGCCCAGGCGACGACGCTCAGACCCAAGATCAGCCGCCGGCTGCCCGTGTCGATCCACCGCGAGATCGGCAGGCCGAGCAGCAGGTAGAAAATGACGAAGGCGAAGCCCATGATCGCGCTGAGCTGGGTGTCTGCGAGATGGAGGTCGCGCTTGATGGGTTCCACCAGCAGGCCGATCAGCCCTCGGTCGAGATACTGCACGGTGAGGACGAGGCTGAAGACGAAAACCGCCCACCAGGCCTGTCGCGGGGCTGGCCATGACTGCCCGACCACGGGGGACCCCTCGGTCGCTCGCGCCACGTGATCCATGCAGCCCTCCCGTGGCCGCGAACGCCATGGCTGCGGCTCATTTACATTTCATATAGTCGGTTTGTATGGTCCGTCAGAGACCGAGTCAAACGTGAGCCCGCCCCCGCGGCGGGGTTCCGAAACCAGGAGGGACGGAATGCTCGAGCTCTATCACGCCGAACCGGTGGCCAATTCCGTGAAGGTGCTGATCTGCCTGAAGGAGAAGGGCGTCGAGTTCAGCAGCCACTACGTCAATCTGCTCCTCTTCGAGCAGCACGCCCCGGAATATCTGGCGGTCAATCCTGACGGGGTGGTTCCCACGCTTGTCCACGACGGCGCCGCCATCACCGAGTCGTCCGTCATCAACGAGTACCTCGACGACGTCTTCCCCGATCCGCCGCTGCGGCCGACCGATCCAGTTGAGCGGGCGAGGATGCGGATCTGGACAAAGTACATCGATGACTACTTCGGTCCGGCCGCCAGCCGCATCGGCTGGCACTTTCTGCTGCATCCCATAGCCAGCCGACTCTCGCCCGAGGAACGTGAACAGCGCCTGTCGCGCATCCCGATGGCGGACCGGAGGGAAAAGTGGGCCACCATCGCCGGAACATCCTTCACGGCCGAGCAACTGGCGGACGCGCGCCGCCAGGTCCTCGAAGGCGTGGGCAAACTGGAAGCGTTGCTCCGCAACCATCTGTGGACAGCCGGCGCGACCTTTTCCCTTTCCGACATCGCCAGCTACTGCGTCGCGCCGGCGCTGCCTCGCCTCGCGCCGGACGCTGTCAACCGAGACGCGACTCCCAGGATCATGGATTGGCTCGATGCGATGAATGAGCGGCCAGCGGTCAAGGCCGCGCTAGCCATGCCCAACAAGGTGCCCGAGACCCTTGCGGCGCTAGGCTTTCCGCCGCCGGCTCCTCGGTAATTTTCGATTCCGCCCGGGATGTCGCAGAATATCCCAGGATCAGAGAGTGGTAGGCCGGGTGGGGATCGAACCCACGACCACTCGATTAAAAGTCGGGTGCTCTACCGCTGAGCTACCGGCCCGTCGGGGGTGTGCATAGGCGGAAGGGCTAGGTGGCCGCAAGGCCGCCGCCCGGTCATCCGTCGCCTCGAACGCGCTGATGCGCCACGAATTCCCGCCGGAACGCCTCGAAGCGCCCCTCGGCGATGGCGGCGCGCATGCGGCCCATCAGGGCCTGGAAGAAGGCGAGGTTGTGCCAGGAGAGCAGCACCTGGCCGAGGATCTCGTCCGACTTCACCAGGTGGTGCAGATAGGCCTTGGCATAGTCGCGGCTGGCCGGACAGTCGACGGAGACGTCGAGCGGCGTCTCGTCCTCGGCGAAGGCGGCGTTCTTGAGGTTGATCGGGCCCTCGGCCGTCCAGGCCTGGCCGTGCCGGCCCGAGCGGGTAGGCAGGACGCAGTCGAACATGTCGACCCCGCGCGCCACCGCCTCGACCAAATCCACCGGCTTGCCGACGCCCATCAGATAGCGCGGCCGATCCTCGGGCAGCATGGCGGGGGCGTAGTCGAGCACCTCGGTCATGCCCTCGTGGCCCTCGCCGACGGCCAGGCCGCCGATGGCGTAGCCGTCGAAGCCGATCTCGATCAGCCGCTCGGCCGACTCCTTGCGCAGGGGCTCGAAGGTCGAGCCCTGCTGGATGCCGAACAGCGCCTGGCTTTCGCGCGCGCCGAAGGCCGCCTTGCAGCGGGCGCCCCAGCGGACCGAAAGCTCCATGGCCTCGCGCGCCCTGGTCTCCTCGGCCGGCCAGGAGACGCATTCGTCGAGCTGCATGACGATGTCCGAGCCCAGCAAGTCGGCTTGGATCTCGATCGAGCGCTCGGGGCTGAGCTCATGGCGCGAGCCGTCGATGTGGCTCTGGAAGGTGACGCCGTCCTCGCGGACCTTGGAGATCTTGGACAGCGACATGACCTGGAAGCCGCCGCTGTCGGTCAGGATCGGCCCGTCCCAGCGCATCAGGTGATGCAGGCCGCCCAGCCGCTTCACGCGCTCGGCGCCGGGCCGCAGCATCAGGTGGTAGGTGTTGCCGAGCAGGATGTCGGCCCCGGTCTGGCGCACCTGGTCGGTGGTCAGGGCCTTGACCGTGCCGGCGGTGGCCACCGGCATGAAGGCGGGGGTGCGGATCTCGCCCCTCGGCGTCTTCAGGACCCCGGTGCGGGCCGCCCCGTCGCGGGCGTGGATGTGAAAGGGGAAGACGCTCACGCGGCCCGCTCCAGCAGGCAGGCGTCGCCATACGAATAGAAGCGGTAGCCGCTCTCGATGGCGTGGGCATAGGCCTCCTGCATGCGCTCCAGCCCCGCGAAGGCCGAAACCAGCATGAACAGGGTCGAACGCGGCAGGTGGAAATTGGTGAGCAGCACCTCGGCCGTGCGGAACCGGTATCCGGGGGTGATGAAGATCGAGGTCTCGGCCGCGAAGGGCCGGATCACGTCGTCCTCGCCCGCCGCGCTTTCCAGCAGGCGCAGGGAGGTGGTGCCGACGCAGACGATCCGCCCGCCCGCCGCCCTGGCGGCGTTCAGGGCGTCGGCGGTGGCCCCCGTGACCTCGCCATATTCGGCGTGCATCCGGTGCTCGGAAAGCTCCTCGACCTTTACCGGCAAGAAGGTGCCGGCGCCGACGTGGAGGGTGACGCGCTGCAGCCCGACGCCGCGAGCGGCCAGGCGCTGGATCAGCTCGGGCGTGAAATGCAGACCCGCTGTCGGCGCGGCGACGGAGCCCTCGGGCTCTGCGAACATGGTCTGGTAGTCGGCCCGGTCGCGCTCGTCCTCGGCCCGGCGCGCGGCGATGTAGGGCGGTAGGGGCATGACCCCGCGCTCGGCGATGGCCATGTCGAGGTCGGGGCCCGAGAAATCGAAGGCCAGGGTCACCTCGCCCCCCTCGCCCTTCTCCTTCACCGTGGCGTCGAGCGCGCCCAGCAGGCAGGCGCGGTCGGCGCGCTCGCCGAAGCGGACGCGGTCGCCGACCTTGAGTCGCTTGCCGGGCTTCATGAAGGCGGTCCAGCGCGATGGAGTGAGGCGCCGGTGCAGCGTCGCCTCGACCGCCACCACCGAGTCCTCCCGCGTGCGCATGCCCGAGAGCCGCGCCGAGATCACCTTTGTGTCGTTGACCACCACCACGTCGCCCGGCCTCAGCAGGTCCGGCAGATCACGCACGATCCGGTCCTCGAAAGGCCCTGCCGCCGGCACGTGAAGCAGCCGGGCGGCGTCGCGCGGCTCGGCGGGCCTGAGCGCGATACGGTCTTCCGGCAGATCGAAGTCGAAGTCCGAAACCCTCATTGGCCGACGCGTTCGTGTGGTTCGTGAGGTTCGTGGTTCAACTTGCCGCCATCAGGCTCGCTCGGGGCTCCGGAAGACTAGCCACGAACCTCACGAACGGGCGCTTCGCGCCGAAGTTAGGCGTCCGCGGCCACCTTCATCGACACGATCTTGCCCGGAGCGCGCGGCGGCTCGCCCTTGGGTAGGGCGTCGATGTGGTCCATGCCGTCGGTGACCTTGCCCCAGACGGTGTACTGGCCGTCCAGGAAGGTGGCGTCGTCGAAGCAGATGAAGAACTGGCTGTTGGCCGAGTTCGGGTTGTTTGTGCGGGCCATGGAGCAGACGCCGCGGATGTGCGGCTCCTTGGAGAACTCGGCCGGCAGGTTGGCCTTCTTGGAGCCGCCCGAGCCGGTGCCCGTGGGATCGCCGCCCTGGGCCATGAAGCCCGGGATCACCCGGTGGAACACCACGCCGTCGTAGAAGCCCTCGCGCGCCAGCTCCTTGATCCGCGCCACGTGCTGGGGCGCAAGGTCGGGCAGCAGCTCGATGGTCACGGGACCGGATTCCAGGGTCATGACGATCGTGTTCTCGGGATCGGAAGCCATCGGACGCCTCGCAGGATTGGGAAGAGGCGCCTTCTAACCGAGCCGGGCCGCGCTGTCGCCGGTTCAGTTTCCGGCCAGGACGCTGCGCCGGCGGCCGTAGAGCAGATAGACCACCACCCCGATCGCGTTCCAGATCAGGAAGGCGACCTGGGTCAGCCGCGCCAGGCTGAAGAACAGATAGATGCAGCCGAATATTGCGATGGGGCCTAGCGCCCAGGCCAAGGGCGTCCGGAACACCCGCGGCCGGTTCGGGTCGGTGCGGCGCAGCACCAGCATGCAGGCCGAGACCGCGACGAAGGCGGCCAGGGTCCCCGAATTGGCGACCTCGGCGATCTGGCCGAGCTGGAAGACCCCCGCGACGATCGCCACCACGATGGCGGTGAAGACGGTCATGGCCACGGGCGTGTGGGTGCGGGCGTTCACGGCGCTGAGCGCACGGGGCAGGAGCCCGTCGCGGGCCATGACGAAGAAGATCCGGCTCTGGCCGTACATGAAGGCCAGGATCACCGTCGGCAGGGCGACGACGGCGGCGGCGGCGATGATCCGCGCCGCGCCCGGCGCTTGCACGCTGCGCAGCACCAGGGCCAGGGGCTCGGCGCTCTTGGCGAACAGGCCGAAGGGCATGGCCCCGAGCGCCGCGGCGGCGATCACCATGTAGAGGAAGGTGCAGACGGCCATGGATCCGACGATGCCGATGACCAGGTCGCGGCTGGGATTCTTGGCCTCCTCGGCCGCCGTCGAGACTGCGTCGAAGCCATAGAAGGCGAAGAAGATCAGGGCGGCCGCCCCCATCACCCCGCGCTGCACGCCGGCGACCTCGTGGGCGGGAAAGCCATACGGCATGAAGGGGGTGAAGTTGCGGACGTCGAAGTGCGGTAGGGCGATGGTCACGAACACCGCCAGGGCGGCGATCTTCAGGGCGACCAGGACGGCGTTCACCGTGGCGCTCTCGCGGGTTCCCAGGGCCAAGAGC
>CAZTMF010000228.1:0-5577 GCA_964614675.1 uncultured Caulobacteraceae bacterium
GGCGGATCGCCGTCGCGCGCCGGCCGGCGCTGAGTATTGCCTGATCCTTTGTCGGGTACCTGACCAAGACGTCTGGCCCAATTCTTACGGCCCAGCCCTGGTCTACTGGATGAACTGAAAAAGTCGCGATCAACATAACATTTGTCCGACTATCGAACTACTCAGACTTAAGAACCTAGATTGATGGGGACGGTTCCCCCACAAGCCGCTCAAAAGAATTTTAGCAGGGGCGCGGGCAGGTTGAGGGGGGTGATGGGGGGCGCTAGTCTGAACGGGCTGGCCCCAGGGAGTCCGCCATGGCCGACACGCCCGAAGGCGAGGCGACTCCGCTCCGCGCTGTATTGCAGCTTGCGAAAGGCGACGCTTCCCGCGTGGGGGAGGCGCGGGTGCGGCTGCTGGAAGCCATCGCCCAGCTGGGATCGATCTCGGCCGCCGCCAGGGCGGTGGGGCTCAGCTACAAGGGCGCCTGGGACGCGGTGCAGGCGCTGAACAACCTTTCCGAACGGCCCCTGGTGCAGGCCCAGCCGGGCGGCTCGGCGGGCGGGACGGCGTCGGTGACGCCAACGGGCGTGGTGCTGATCTCCGCGTTCCGGCGGATCGAGTCCGAGCTCGCCCAGATCGCCGACCGATTGGGTCAGGACCTCGCCGGCGGCGCCGGTCCCTTAGCCTGGAGCCTGGGAATGAGGACGAGCGCGCGGAACGCCCTGCGCGGCGTGGTCGCCAAGATCACGCCCGGCGCGGTCAATTGCGAGGTCCAACTCGAGGTCTCGCCCAAGGTCCGTATCGTGGCGATCGTTACGCGCGAAAGCGTCGAGGATCTGGGCCTGCGCCCCGGAGTTCCGGCGCTCGCCCTGATCAAGTCCAGCTTCGTGATCCTGGCCGAAGGCGGAGCGGTGCTGCGCACCTCGGCGCGCAATTGCATCGCCGGCCGGGTGGTCCGTCATGAGCGGGGGGCGGTCAACGACGAGGTCGTGCTCCAGATCGAAGACGGCAAGACCCTCACGGCCACCATCACGCGCGAGAGCGCCGACGTGCTCGGGATCGCCGAGGGCGTCGAGCTGCAGGCCCTGATCAAGGCCTCGCACGTCATTCTGGCGGTGGAGTAGGCTCCGGTCGTCCCGGCGCGATCCAGGTGATCAGGTCCCAGGCGTTTCGGATCCCACACAGCAGGAACACCACGGCCATCGTTCCTACAGCGAAAGGCCAATGGGCGGGCGAGCTCCAACCGAGGACATCCGCCCCGACGAGAGCCAGATAGCTCACGAGCGGGATGACCGCGTACCAGATCGGATCGGACCAATGCGATGGTTGGAAATCCTTGGCCGTGAACATGCGGACCACATTGACGGCGGAGTAGAGCGAGGTCGCAAGGCCCAGCACCAGCAGCAGGAACCGCGCCGAGTTCGTGTCGATGGGCGCGGCCGCAACCGCGCTGATCAGCAGAACGGTGGCGAACTGCACCACCGCCGGGGTCATGTAGAGGCTGGAGCCGCGCAGCGCCCGCTCGCGGTCGGTTCCCGCGGTGAGAGTCACCACGATGAACAAGAGGCCGATCAGCGCGCCGGCGGCCGATCCGACCAGAATGTAGAAGTCGTGCCAGCGCTCGAACATGCTCCGATCCTAGCCTGAGGCTGGGCCGTCTCAAGCCTTGGACGGGCCGCCCGAGAGTTTCGCCGGCTCCAGGCCGGCCGCCAGGGCGGCCAGGGCCAAGCCGAGGATGCGTTCGCAGCCCGCCCCCTCCAACGCGTCCGCCGCCGCCTCGCCCCCCGGACCGCCGGGCTGAGGCGCGGGCTCGACCTGGCCGCCACGCATCAGCAGGACCCGGTCGGCGAGACGCGCCACTTCGGCCGCGTCGTGGCTGACGTAGAGGATCGGAATGGCCATGAGCTGATGCAGCCGCTCGAGATAGGGCAGGATCTCGGACTTGGCCTCGGCGTCCAGACTGGCCAGCGGCTCGTCCATCAGGAGCAGCTCGGGCTGGGAGAGCAGCGCCCGGCCGATCGCCACCCTCTGCCGTTCGCCGCCGGAGAGCCGCAAGGTCGAACGGCCGAGCAGAGGCTGAAGGCCCAGGAAGCCGATCACCTCGTCCATGCCGATCCGGACCTGGCGCGCCCGCTTCAGGCCGAACTCCAGATTGCCCTTCACCGACAGGTGGGCGAGCAGGCTGGGCTCCTGGAAGACATAGCCGACCGGCCGGAGATGCGGTGGGGTGAAACGGGCGCCGTCCTGCCAGACCTCGCCGCGAAACGACAGCCGCCCTTCCAGCCGCTGCAGGCCGGCGATGCACCGGAGCACCGTGGTCTTGCCCGACCCCGAGGGCCCGAACAGGGCCGTGAAGCCGGACGCCGGGACGTCGAAGGCCGCCCGCAGGTGGAATGCGCCTTGCCGGCCGTCGAAGCGCGCGGAGAGCCCCGGCGTGGCGGAGGCGGCGTCCTTCATGGCTGCAGCCGCCCCACCCGCCGTTCGATCAGCAGCATGGACAGCATCACCAGGAAGGCGAACAGCACCAGTCCTCCGGCCAGAAGGTGCGCCTGATCGTACTTGAGCGCCTCGACCAGCTCGTAGATGCGGATCGAGACGACCTGGGTCCGGCCGGGGATCGAGCCGCCGATCATCAGGACCACGCCGAACTCCCCCACCGTGTGGGCGAACACCAGTATGGCCGCGGCCAGGAAGCCGCGCCGGGCCTGCGGCAGGGCCACCGAGACGAAGGTGTCGAAGGGCGAGGCGCGCAGGGTGGCCGCCGCCTCCAGCGGCCGATCGCCGATGGCCTCGAAGGCGTTCCGCAACGGTTGGACCGCAAACGGCAGGGAATAGACCATCGAACCGATCACCAGGCCGGTGAAGGTGAACGCCAGGGTGCGGACCCCGAACAGGTGCAGAGGCGCCATCAGCGGGCTGGCGGGCCCAAGGGCGATCAGCAGGTAAAAGCCCAGCACCGTCGGCGGCAGCACCACCGGAAGGGCCGCGATGGCCGCGACCGGCTCACGCCACCAGCGCCGGCTGCGCGCAAGCCACCAGGCGATCGGCGTCGCCAGGATCAGGAGCAGGACCGTCGTCAGCCCCGCCAGCTCGATCGTGAGCCGGACGACCTCCCACATGAATTACTTCGTCCCGTAGCCGTATCTGGCGATCACCTTGCGCGCCTCCGGCCTCTCGAGGAAGGCCAGGAACGCCTTGGCGGCCGCATCGTCCTGGCCGGTCTTGAGCAGCACGGCCTGCTGCTCGATCGGGGCGTGGTCGGCTTCGGGCACGACCCAGCGCGAGCCGCCGGTCGCGGCGATCACCTGGGACAGCGCCACGAAGCCCAGTTCGGCCGCGCCGCTCTGGACGAACTGATAGGTCTGGTTGATCGAGGTTCCCTGCACCAGCTTCGGCTTCAGCGCGTCGTAGACGCCCAGCTTGGTCATGGTCTTTACCGCCGCCACGCCATAGGGAGCGACCGCCGGGTCGGCGATAGCCAGCTTCTGGAACCCGCCCGACTTGAGCACCGCGCCCTTGCCGTCGACCAGGCCGGCGGTCTTGCTGAACAGCACCAGCCTGCCCACCGCATAGGTGAACCGCGTGCCCGGAACGGCGAAGCCTTCCTTCTCGGCCTGGGCCGGCCGGTCGGCGTCGGCGGACAGGAACACCTCGAACGGCGCCCCATGGGAAATCTGGGCGTAGAACTGGCCCGAGGCGCCGAAGCTCAGGGCCACGTGGGTGTGGGTCTTGGCCTCGAAGGCCGCGGCGATCTCCTTGGCCGGCTCGGTGAAATTGGCCGCGACGGCCACCGGCAGATCCGCGGCCATGGCCTGCGAGCCGAAGCTCAGCGCCAGGACGACCGCCGCCCAACCGAACGTCCGCCTCGCGATGCGATGATCCATAGGCCCCTCCCGTCAGGAGGGCGTTATGTAGACGAACTTCCTATCGTTGGCGATGCTCGCCGATCGCTGGCGTTCAGGAAGACCCCGACCGCGACCGCCACAAGGATCAGGTAGCTCCAGATCACCCCGGCGGCGAACGGCGACCTGCCGCCCATATGGACGTCCGCGAGACGGGCGACGTAGATCACCACCGCGATCAACTGGAAGGCCGCCGCGAACAGCGGCCAAAGCCGCCTGCTGCGCAAAGCGACGCCGACGAAGACAATCAGGCAGACGCCGTCCACCGCGAGATCGCCCCACTGCGGAGCCGACGGATCGCGCGTGTTCTGGAACACGGCGGTGGCGAGGGATCCGACGATGATGGTGAAGGCGACGGTGCGCTCGGCCCACCCACCGCGCCAGAGGCTGAGGCCGGCGACGGCGAGCATGGAGACCGTCCATATCTGTTGGAGAAGGGTATGGACGAAAGGCATGGGACCCCCGACGCGCCGAGGGTCCCAGTTTCCTCAAATATTACGCCGGCGAAAGCCGGCCGATGTCACGCGACTGCCGTCAGACTCGGACGGGCTTCGCCAACCTGAGCCGGCTTCTCGCCATTGGCGCCGATCATCACCGCACCCAGGCCGATCTGGACCTTCACCTCGGCGAGTTCCTTGTGCGTCTCCACGATGCCGCGGCGCGCCTGGGTCAGGGCGGCGATGGTGTCGGTGAGACGCTCCACCGCGTCCTGGCCGAACAGGGCCGAAAGACCTGCGTCAGTGCGGGCGAGAGGCATGGCGGCGGCGAGGGCCGCAGCCTTGTTGAGCGCCGCATCGATCGCGGCCTCGGCTTCCAAAAGTCCGACCGCGACCTGGTCCGCGGCGGAACGACGTTGCTTGAGCATGAGTTCGCCCCCTTCGCGCCTGACTGCATGTCTGGCGCACGGGGCAGTATCTTCTAGTTGGGTTATCGCTCCGTTCGCCTTTTGAGTGAACGAAACGCCCAACAGCCAAGGTGAACGAATTGCCTAGTGTCCCGAATCCGAAGTTCGCCACAGAGCCCGTCCCTGGCAGCGGGCGAACTTCAAATTCACCACGCTAGACCAGTTCCCTGAGCGCGTGCAGGCCGGCGAGGACGCCGCCGAAGGCCACCGCCGAGGCGATGGCGATCAGCAGGATCAATCCCAGCTTGGCGACCGGGCCTAGGGCATTTCCGCCTCTTCCCCAGGCAGCAGGCCCGGCTGGAAGGACTCGTCCATGAGCGTCCACGCGAGACAGAAGAGCTCGCGCAAGACCATCTCGGGCGGCTTCCAGCGCGCCTGCTTGCGCAGGGCCGAAACCAGCGTCGGCGTGATCGCCGCCCTCGAAGGGGCGCCCGAAAGGTCCGCGAGCTGCCGCTCCACCTGCTCCCAGGTGAAGGCGGGAGTCGGGATCTCCGGCGCCGGGGGCGCCGGCCAGATCTGGCGGCAGGCGTCCGTATCCTGGCGCAAGGCCAAGGCCTGAACCACGGCTCTCGATGGATGGTCGTCTCTGGAAAGGCTCACGGTCGATCTCCCTTAACCCTGGGAGATCGGGCCGGAATTCGCGGTCTTCGGATATCCCGTTCGTGTCGGGTCCCGACGGCGTGGGGATGGTTAACGACCGCTCGAAGGCGGCGACGCGCCGGGCCGCATCGTAACGGTCCTGGGCGCCGAGACGCTGGCGGGCCTTGTCGACGTGGGTGTCGACGGTGT
>CAZTMF010000229.1:0-5574 GCA_964614675.1 uncultured Caulobacteraceae bacterium
AGATCGCGCCGGTCGGCTACATGCGCGGCCGCACGCTGAACAACGCCTTCGTGGTCATCGACGAGGCGCAGAACTGCACCTACGTCCAGCTCAAGATGCTGCTGACCCGCCTGGGGTGGAACTCCACCATGGTGGTCACCGGCGATCCGAACCAGTCCGACCTCCTGCCCGAGCTCTCCGGCCTGGGGGCGGCCGCGGAGCGGCTGGAACAGGTGGACGAGATCGCCGTGGTTCGCCTCGGCGACGTCGACATCGTCCGCCACCCGCTGGTGGCCGCCATGCTCGGGGTGCTGTGAGATCGAGGGCCCGCCGCGCGCCGGCGGGCCTGATCTATCATGCATTGATCTTGTTGGCCGCCGCTTAACGCTGTTAGGCTTCCGCCTGTCTATACGATGGGGAGGTCGGAATGGCGAACGGCGAAGATGCGCCCGTGATCATCGCGGGGGGCGGGCTCGTGGGCCTGTCCACCGCCATGTTCCTGGCCCAGCGTGGGGTGAAGAGCCTGGCCATCGAGCGGCTGAAGACGCCCTCGACCGTGCCGAGGGCCGCCTTCTTCCACATGCGCACCTTCGAGCTGTTCCGTCAGGCCGGCATCGAAGACCAAGTCCGGGCGCAGTCCGAGAAAGAATTCACCCCCGACGGCGCCATCGTCGCCGTGGAGTCCCTGGCGGGACGGGAGCTGGCCGCCTTTATCCCCAGCCTCAACGAAGGCGTGGAGAAGCTGAGCCCCTGTCGCCGCTGGTTCGTCAGCCAGCCGGGACTGGAGCCGATCCTCAGGCGCCGAGCCCAGGAGATCGGGGCCGAGGTCGTCAGCGGCTACGAGGTGGTCTCCGCCGATCAGGACGCCGACGGCGTGACGGTCGTCACCCGCCAGGTCGACAGCGGCGAGGAGCGTCGCTTCCGCGGCCGCTATCTGGTCGACTGCGAAGGAGCCCACTCCAAGGTCCGCGACCAGCTCGGCATCCGCATGTTGGGCCGGGGGGTGTTCTCCAACAGCATCACCATCTATTTCCGCGCGCCGCTCGCCCCGTTCCTGGAAGGGCGCAACCTCAGCATCATCTATATCAACAACCCGGTGCTCGGCGGCTTCTTCAGGCTCGAGAAGGGCTCCGGTCGGGGCTTCCTGGTGGTCAACACGGTGGGCGATCCCATCGCCGACCCCGAGGCCGCGGCCAATGCGGCCGCCGACATCTCGGAGGCGCGGCTGGTTGAGCTGATCCGGGCGTCCGCGGGAGATCCGGACCTGGAAGTCGAGATCGAGGGTTGCGCGCGTTGGCGCTGCACCTCCGACGTCGCCGAGCGCCTGTCGGAAGGCCGCATCTTCTTCGCCGGCGACAGCGCCCACCTGATGCCTCCCAACGGAGGCTTCGGCGGCAACACCGGCATCCACGACGCCCACAACCTCGCCTGGAAGCTGGACCTGGTGCTGAAGGGCGTCGCCGGACCCGAGCTGCTGGGGACCTACAGCGCCGAACGCCAACCCGTCGGCAAGTTCACCGTCGACCAGGCCTATGCCCGCTACGTCACCCGCACGGCCGCCTATCTCAAAGCCAAGGACGCGCCGGCCTACGAAGACGATTTCAAGATCGAGCTCGGCTACGTCTACCGCTCCGGCGCGGTGCTGACCGAACCCGGCACGCCCGACAGGCCGGAGGATCCGCACGAGTCGAGGGGCCGTCCCGGCTCGCGCGCGCCGCATCTCTGGATCCAGCACGAAGGCGAGCGCGTCTCGACGCTCGACCTCCTGGGAGAGGGCTTCGTGGTCTTGGCGGGTCCGGCGGGCGACGTCTGGGCCGCGGCGGCCAGATACGCCGGCGCCTCGACCGGCGCACGGGTCGGTTTCCACCGCGTGGAACAGGAGGTCGCCGAGGCCTTTGGGCTGCAGGCGTCCGGCGCGTCACTGATCCGTCCTGACGGCTTCGTCGCCTGGCGCGCGCCATCGGCCCCGGCCGATCCGGCCGCGGCGCTTTCGGACGCCTTGGAAAAGGTGCTGATGCGGACCGGCTGAACCGCCCTGCCCGCTACTCCAGGTCCTCGCTGAGGATGGCCATCTCGAACATGAAGGAGCCGTCCTCGTCCTCGTCCTGGTAGACGACGCCGATGAACTCCTCGCCGATGTAGACCTCGGCGGAATCCTTCTGCTTTGGGCGCGCCTTCAGATTGATCGCGGGAGAGCCGAAGGTGCGCTTCAGGTGCGTCTCGATGCGTTTGACATCTTTGTCGTCCACGAGGTCCTCCGGGGTGCGGCGCAGTCGGGGGCCGCTTATGCCGTTAGATCACGTAGTCGTAAACGACATCCGCGAGGGTATGGTCCATCGTCCTCGCAGGTTCCGGGCATTGCGGGCAGTTGACCAGCCGCGCCGGCACGCCGGCGGCCGTGCATCCGGAGGGCACCGGCTTCAGCACCACCGACCCTGAGGCGATCTTGGCGTAGTCGCCAATCTGGATATTGCCGAGCACCTTGGCCCCGGCGCCGAGCAGCACGCCCTTGCCGATCTTCGGGTGCCGGTCGCCGCGCTCGGCCCCCGTGCCGCCCAGGGTCACCCCGTGCAGCATGGAGACGTCATCGCCGACCACGGCGGTCTCGCCGATCACCACGCCCGTGGCGTGGTCGATGAACAGGCCCGAACCCATCCGCGCAGCGGGGTGGATGTCGACCTGGAACAGCTCGGAGGTGCGGCTCTGCAGATAGAACGCCAGGGTCTCGCGTCCCTGCCGCCAGAGATAGGCGCCGAGCCGATGGGTCTGCAGCGCGATGAAGCCCTTGAAGAACAGGAACGGCTGGAGATAGCCCTTGCATGCGGGATCGCGCTCGAACACCGCGCGCAGGTCGGCTTCGGCCTGCTCGACCATCAAGGGCGTGGCCTCGTAGGCCTCCTGGCAGATCTCGCGCAGGCTGATCGGAGTGATCACCGCATCGCCCAGCTTGCGGGCGAGTTGGAAGGACAGCGCTTCGGATAGGTCGTCGTGGCGCAGGATCACCGCGTCCAGCAGCGAGCTCAGCGCCGGCTCGTTCCGGGAGGCCGCGAGGGCCTCGTTGCACAGCCCCGCCCAGACCGGCGGCGGTTGTTCCGGACGAACCAGTTCAAGCGTCTGCGCCATCACCCTGTCTCCCCGTTCCGCGCGAGCATGGCCTCGGCCAAGGCGCGCGGAAGCTGCCCTTCGATCGCCATATGGTGCGCTCGTAGGAGCATCGCCACTGTTATCAGATCCTGAATATGCCCGGCCAGGACTTGTCCCAGGGCCTCCAGGAACGGAACCCTGACCAGGGCCAGGGATTCCGTCGGATCCGGCTCGGCCGAAGCCTCCGTCAGTTCCGTGGCGATGAAGCCGAAGCCCACCTCGTCGGTCACCGAATTGGAGTGCTGGAAGCTCAGCACCTGGATCCAGGTCGCGGCCTCCAGGCCCGCCTCTTCCCGCAGCTCGCGCTTGGCGCCCTCCAGCGGATCGGCGCCTACGGGCACGCCGCCCTCGGGGATTTCCCAGGAATAGTCGCCGAGCGGAAAGCGGTGCTGACCGACCAGGACGATGCGCCCATCAGGGAAGATCGGCAGGATCCCGGTCGAGTAGTTCTTGAAGCCGACCACCCCATACAGGGTGCGCGCGCCGGTGGGGGCCTCGGCCTGGAACTCCCGGACGCGGATCCAGGGGTTGTCGTAGACGGGCCGCTCTTCCAGCGCCCGCCACGGCCGGCCGGTCGGCGTCATCCAGTCGGGCTTGGGCGGGGGGTTGGACATGGATGCTCGGCTTGCGGACGGAACCGCGGCCTTATACCTGAACCCCGCCCTTCGCCACGCAGAGGTCGCCGTGAAGCCATCCGTCCCCGCCGCGCCTGCCTTCGGCGATCCCGTCGAGGTCGCCCGCCCGTCGGCCGAGACCCTGGCGCTGCTGGCTCGCCGGCGCTCCGCCTCGGCCCCCGCCCTGATGGCGCCGGGGCCCACGCCGGAAGAGCTGCACGAACTGATCCGCCTGGCCGCCCGCGCGCCAGACCACGGCAAGCTGTTTCCCTGGCGCTTCGTCATCCTCGAAGGCGAGGCCAAGGCCGCCCTGGTGCGCGAGCTCGAACGGCTGACGCCGGGCCAGCCGAACCCGGACAAGGCCCTGGCGACCCTCGCCAAGCTGCGGAATCCGCCGCTCACCGTCGCGGTGGTCTCCAAGGTCATCGAGTGCAACATCCCCGAGTGGGAGCAGATCCTCTCCTCCGCGGCCGTCTGCCAGAACCTGCTGATCGCCGCCGACGCCATGGGCTATGGCGCCAACTGGATCACCGACTGGTACGCCTATGAGGAACGCGCCACGCGCGTGCTGGGCCTGGAGCCGGGCGAACGCGTCGCCGGCTTCATCCACCTGGGGACCCTGCCCGAGCCCCCGCTGGAGCGCGTCCGTCCCGACCTCGACAAGCTGGTGACGCGCTGGACGCCGCCGTCGGGGCTGTGATCCCGCAACGCATTCGACCGAACACGGACGTTTGGGACTGCGCCGTAAGCCGTTGTTAATTCGTGATTAGTCATGCTGGCCGGGTATCAATTCCGCGGTCAGTCCATGCCCAGTCGTCTTCATCGCCTCATCTACGTCAGCCGCTCGTCCAACGTCCTCGGCGAGGATGCGGACGCCGAGATTCACCGGATCGTCGCCGTCTCCACGGGGAAGAACCGGACAATCGACGTCACCGGCCTCTTGCTCGCCCATCAGGGCTGGTTCCTGCAGGCGCTGGAGGGGCCGAGCGCGGAGGTCTCCGGCCTGATGGGCCGGATCTCGCGCGACCCGCGGCATCGCCGGGTGCACACGCTCTGCGCGGACATGGTCGACGAGCGGCTGTTCAACGACTGGAACATGGTGGGGGCCAGACTGGGTCCGGAGGCCGATCCGGTGCTAACCGAGCTCGGGCAGATCGCGCGCTTCGACGCCGGGGGCCTGAACGCCGCCGCGGCCCTCCAGCTTCTCGTCTTCGCTGCGGACCACCAACGCCGTCGCGAGCGCGAAGGGCTGGGCCTCCCTCGCCGCATCGCCTGATCCGCGCACGGCAAAACGGCGGAGCCGGTTCTCGCCCGCCCCGCCGCTCCGATCTCGCGATCCCGACGCCTGGCTAGGCCAGGGCTGGTTCTCCGGATTCCGGCGCCGGGGTCTCGCCTTCCGAACCGCCCACGGGCTCGATCTCGAAGGCGATCTTGCCGTCCTTGAGCGTGACCTTGACGTGGCCGCCGCGCATCAGCTTGCCGAACAGGATGTCGTCGGCCAACGGCTTCTTGATGCTGTCCTGGATCACCCTGGCCAGAGGCCGGGCGCCGTAGAGCTCGTCGAAGCCGTTCTTGGCCAGCCAGTCGGCGGCGTCCTCGTCCAGCTCGATGGTGATGTGCCGGTCGGCGAGCTGAGATTCCAGCTGCATGACGAACTTGTGCACCACCTGGCGGATGATCTCCGGCGTCAGGGCCTTGAAGGCGACGATGGCGTCCAGACGGTTCCTGAACTCCGGCGAGAACAGCCGCTTGATCGCCTGGTCTTCCTCCTCCTGCGCGCGTCCGCGGCCGAAGCCGATCGACTGGCGCTGGGCGTCCGCGGCGCCGGCGTTGGTGG
>CAZTMF010000230.1:0-5551 GCA_964614675.1 uncultured Caulobacteraceae bacterium
TCCAGGGCGCTGCGGCCGATCAGGCCCATGCCGTCGGCGATGTCGCCGCGGATCGCTTCCCGCAATCGGGCATCGTCGCCCTGGCTCAGGGCGTCCAGCGCCACGGCGTGCTGGTCCACCAGCTGGGCGGTGCCGACCCGGCCGTAGACGAACCGCATGTAGGGACCGAACTGCAGCCACAGGATCTCGATGAGCTGGTTCAGGGTCTTCAGCGGGTGGGTGCGGTAGAGGGTGAAGTGGAAGGCGAAATTGCCCTGCATGTAGGCGGCCACGTCGCCGGTCTCCAAGGCGGTGTTGATGGCGCCGTCGATCTCCCTGAGCCGGCGCAGCCGCGCGGGGGTCATGTAGGGCAGGGCGAGCACGGCCGACTCCGGCTCCAGCAAGAGGCGGCAGCGCAGCAGGTCGTCGAACCGGTCCGAGGTCATCGGCGGGATGCCCACCTTGCGCTTGGAACGGATCTGGATCGCCCCCTCGGCCGCCAGCCGGCTCAGGGCCTCGCGCACGGGGGTCTGGCTGACGCCCAGCTCCTGGGCGAGCCCCCGGGTCGACAGGCTGCGCCCGGGGAAGATCTGGCCGGTGATGAAGCGCCGCCTGAGCTCGCTGTAGACGCTGGCGTGCAGCAGGGCGTCCGGCTCGGAGCCGGCGGGCGCCTCGAACTCGTCCGGCGCCAGAGGAAGCTGGATGACCTCCGCAAGGGTCTTCATGGCTGAGAAACGGTCATGCGCCCACCGTGGTGTCAATCTGTCCGCGGGCGCGGCGGCCGGTCCCGCGATCGTTGGAACGTGATCACAGCCTGCGGCCCGGGCGGCGCCCAGGCGGCGTGCAGGGACAGGGTCGCGGCCGCCCATCTGCTATAGCAGCTTTACCTCCCTCCCGCGGTGTTCCACCGTGCCATGACGCCACAGGGCCGAGGGGCGCCGAGGCGGACGGAGCGGGTTCGGGTGAAGCGGGATCGGACGTCCGACGAGGCCCTGGGCATGGGCCGACGGATCAATCGGCGCGACTTCGTGGACGGCGTGGCCGTGGCGATCGGCGCGGCGGCCCTGGCCGGACCTGCGGCCGCCTTCGCCGGGCCCGAGGGTTCCGGGCGCCAGCCGAACGACCCGTCCGAGCCCGGCTACTATCCGCCCACGCGCTACGGCATGCGGGGAAGCCATCCCGGCTCCTTCGAGTCCGCCCACGCCCTCAGGGACGGCGCCCTCGCGACGGGCGAGATTTCCGACCTCGGCGAGACCTACGACCTGATCGTGGTGGGCGGGGGAATCAGCGGCCTGTCCGCCGCCTGGTTCTTCCGTCAGGCCAGGCCTGACGCCCGCATCCTGATCCTGGACAACCACGACGACTTCGGCGGCCACGCCAAGCGCAACGAATTCCATCTCGGCGGCGGCCTTCAGCTGATGAACGGCGGCACCCTGGAGATCGACAGTCCTCGGCCCTACAGCGCCGTCGCGGCCGGCCTGATCGCCGCGCTGGGCGTCGACCCTCCGTCGCTCGAGAAGACCTGCAGCCGCGACGAGATCTACCGGCGCCGGGGCATGACGAGGGCGGTCTTCTTCGATCGCGAGACCTTCGGCCGCGACGCCCTGGTCGCGGGAAATGGATGGGACTCAGGCTCGCCGCATCGCGCGAATGCCTTGGCCGCGCTGCTGGCCAGGTCGCCCCTCTCACCTCGGGAGCGGGCCGACATCCTTCGCATCGAGACCGGCCATCAGGATCACCTGCCGGGCCTCACCGTCGCCGAGAAGATGGATCGGCTCTCCCGCATCAGCTACCGCGACTATCTGCTGAACGTGGCCAAGGCGGTTCCGGAGGTCATCCCCTTCTACCAGAACCGCACCCACGACGAGTGGGGCCTCGGGATCGACGGGGTGTCGGCGCTGGACTGCTGGGGCTTCGGCCTGCCGGGGTTCGAGGGCCTGGGCCTGGATCGCCGCCGCACCGAGCGCATGGGCTTTACGGCGGCGGGCTACTCGCAGACGGGCGGATCCTATCACTTCCATTTCCCCGACGGGAACGCGACCATCGCCAGGCTCCTGGTGCGCCGCCTGATCCCCGGGGCTATCCCGGGAAACACCGCGACGGACGTCGTCACCGCCGCTTGCGATTACGCCCGTCTCGATCGTCCCGAGGGCGGTGTCCGCATTCGCCTGAACAGCATGGCCGTGCATGTGGCCAACCTCGGCGATCCCGCGTCGTCGAAGGGAGTGGAGGTCGTCTACCTCCGCCAGGGCAAGGCCTGGCGCGCGCGCTCGGGCGCCTGCGTGCTGGCCGGCTACAACATGATGATCCCCTATCTGGCGCCCGAGCTTCCCGCCGAGCAGAAGGCGGCGTTGCACCAGCTGGTGAAGGTGCCGCTGGTCTACGCGACGGTAGCCCTCGCTGATTGGCGGGCGTTCGCAAGGCTCAAGGTCCGCGCCATCCGCGCGCCCGGCGGCTATTTCAGCACCGTCACCCTGGCCCCGCCCCAGAAGGTCGGAGCCTACGCCACCGCCCTGACGCCCGACGAGCCGATCCTGGTGCGCATGGTCCGCACGCCCTGCAAGCCCGGCGCGGCGACCGAGCGCGACCAGCATCGCGCCGGCCGGTACGAGCTGCTGGCGACGCCCTTCGAGGTCTTCGAGCGCAAGATCCGCGAGCAGCTCGGCCGCAGCCTCTCGGGCGGCGGGTTCGACCCGGCCCGCGATATCCTGGGCATTGCGGTGAACCGCTGGCCGCACGGCTACGCCTACGAGTTCAATCCTCTCTACGACCCCATCGACGGGCCGGAGTCGCAGAAGGCCAATGTCGTGGGCCGCCAGCGCTTCGGGCGCATCGCCATCGCCAATTCCGACGCCGGGGCCGCGGCCTATACCGACTGCGCCATCGACCAGGCGCACCGGGCGGTGAACGAGCTCCTGGCCGCGAGGGCGCCGGCATGACCGCCCGGCTCAAGGCCGGCGCCCTGTCCCTGCTGGAATCGCTGGTGATGGGCGTGGCGGGCAGCGCCCCGGGCTTCTCCATCGCCGTGACCCTGGCGACCCTGCTCGCGACCGCCGGGACCCTGGCGCCCGGCGCACTGCTGATCTTCGCCGTGCCGATGATCGGGATCGCGGTCGCCTACAAGGGCCTGGGCGCCCGGATGGCCCACGCCGGGGCGGCCTACAAGTGGACGCGCGAGATCTTCAGCAAGCCCCTGGGCTTCTTCTCCGGCTGGGCCCTGCTGGTGGCCTCGGCGGTATTCATGGTCACGGGCTCGGCGCCCCTGGGCTCGGCGACGCTGAGCTTCCTGCCGGACCCGAGCCTGGCGAACAATGTGGTCCTGACCACCCTGATCGGCGGCCTGTGGTTCGTCGCCGTCGGCCTCGTCCTGATCGCCGGCATCAGCCTCACCAGCAAGGTGCAGATGGTGATGAGCGGCGTCGAGATGATCATACTGACGGTGGTGCTGGCGGCCGCGGGCCTGCACGCCCTGCGCGACGGAGCGGTGAATCTGCCCTCGTGGAGCTGGTTCGGCCTCGGCTATCCGCCCGGGGCCTTCAGCGCCTCGGCCTTGCTGGTGGTGTTCTTCTACTGGGGCTGGGACGTCACGGCGAACCTCGGCGAGGAGACCGTCACCGAAAACCAGGGCGCGGGAAACGGCGGCTTCTTCAGCGTGTTCGTGACCACCTTCTATTTCCTGGCCTTCGCGGCGGCCGCCCTCCTGCTGTTCACGGTGAAGGAAGGCCAGGGCCTCAGCGACAACCTGATCTATCACCTGGCCCTGAAGTCCGGCCTGGGGCGGACGGGCGCCCTGACGGCCAGCTTCGCCGTCATGCTCTCCAGTGTCGCCACCCTGGAGACCCAGATGCTGCAGTTCTCGCGCACCCTGTTCGCCATGGGCCGCGACGGCTCCATGCCGAGGCTCTTCGGGGTCGTGGACGAGAGGACCCAGACGCCGGTCCGGACCATGTACCTGCTGCTGGGCCTGGGCCTGGTGCTGATCTTCCTGGCCAGCTTCCTGCCGAGCGTGAACCTGATCCTGGCGGACTCGGTCAAGGCCATCGCCCTGCAGGTCTGCTACTACTACGGCGTCGCCGGCTTCGCCTGCGCCTGGCTCTATCGCGACACCCTGACCCGCGATCCGCGCCGCTTCCTCGCCTATGTGCTGTTCCCCGCCGCGAGCGCCACGGTGCTGGCGGTGCTGGCGGTCTACGCCTTCATGACCTTCGACGTGATGACCCGGGTGGTGGGCGTCGGAGGCCTGCTCGTCGGCGTCCTGTTCTATCGCCCCAAGGGCTACGGCTCGAAGCTCCAGCGGGCCGTGATCGCCGAGGAAGCGGGGTGAAACGGCGCGGCCGCGCTCAGGCGGCCTCTTCGCCCTCGGCCGACGGCGCGGCGTCGTCCGACCCGCCCAGGTCCAGCTCCGCATCCTCGGGAGGATCGTGGAAGCGTCGGCCGGTCGCGGCCCCGTCAGGCCTGGACTTGTGGAACCGGCGGTCCGGGCCGAGGTAGCCGCCCGACTTCACGAAGGGGCGGGCCTCGCTGGCGACCCAGAGGATGCGGTCGAGCACCGCCTGGGGGCTGACCGGCTTGGCCAGCACCGTGTTGGCGCCGCAGTCGCGCGCCTTCTCGACCAGCGAGCGCTGGGTGTGGCCGGACACCAGGATCAGCGGGGCGAAGGAGTTGGGCTGCAGGTTGGCGCGCCTCAGCCAGTCGATGAACTCGAAGGCCATGGAGTGGCGCAGGTTGGCGTTGACGAGGAACAGCTGGAACTCGTCCTGCTCCACCAGCTGCTGGGCTTCCTCCATGGAGCTGCACCGGACGAAGCGCCTCGCGCCCAGACCCGAGAGGATCTGGGCGAGGATCGCCCCGCCGTGCGGGTGGTCGTCCACCAGCAGGATGCGGATCTTGGAGAGGTTTATCCGGGCCTTCGGGTCGATGTTCGCAATCCCGTCAACACGATCGCGCAACCGTTCCGGCGCGCCGCTTGAAGGGCCCCCAAAACCCCGAACGAGGCGATATCCTAGCAAGGCGTGGTGAAGCCCCGATTAAGCCCGCGCCGGATTCTCGCCGGACGGCTCGAGGGGGATGTTCGGCCCAGGCCGCCCGCGGCCTTCGTCAGGCTGTGACCAGCGGCCCCCTAGCCACGCTGCGAGTCGTCGCTATATCGGGGCCGTCATGACAGATCACGTGCTCGAGCTGCTCGCCGCCACCAATCCCGAAGCCGAAATCTGGTGGGACAGCTCCCCCCTGATCTATGACAGCTGGAAGGCCGAGACCCTGGCCAAGGACACCGACCCGAACGCCTCGGGCTGGTCCGACCAGCTGGCGCGCCTGCTGGACGCCCAGACGATTCTGGCCGAGGGCCGGATGGGCTTCCGGGGCGTCACCACCAACCCGCCCCTGAGCCTGCAAGCCATCAAGACCGCGCCCGACGCCTGGGCCAAGCGGATCCGCGAGATCGCCAAGGCGGACCCCGGCCTCGACGTCGAGGGGGTCTACTGGAAGCTCTACCTCGAGCTGGTGCGC
This sequence comes from uncultured Caulobacteraceae bacterium, assembly GCA_964614675.1. GTDB lineage: Bacteria > Pseudomonadota > Alphaproteobacteria > Caulobacterales > Caulobacteraceae > JANWHQ01. The sequence continues at coordinate 5,488 of CAZTMF010000230.1, forward strand.
AAGGGCGCCGAGATGATCCTGCCCGTGTTCAAGGCCTCGGGCGGCAAGTACGGCTACATCTCCG
>CAZTMF010000231.1:0-5529 GCA_964614675.1 uncultured Caulobacteraceae bacterium
TCGCCCTCGATGATGCTGGGTCCGGGCGAGCGCACCGGCAAGTTCCGCAAGGGCAAGCACCACCTGCTGACGGCCGAGGACGGCAAGAGCTCGATCTCCTACGAGGATCTGGCCGTCGCCATCCTCGACGAGCTGGAGACCCCCACGGTGCACGGCGACCGGTTCACCGTCGGGTACTGAGGCCGCTTTCCGTCGTTCAGCCCGGCGACCAGCCTTTTGGCGCATGCATCTCCAGCGCCAGGAGATGGCCGTCGGGATCCTTGAGGAAGGTCATCCAGAGGTCGTAGCCAGGCTGCTCGGCGACCTTGTGCGGCTCGTCGAGGAATTCGGCTCCGCGGCGTTTCAGCTCGGCTGCCGCGGCGACCACGTCCTCGCACTCGAGGTAGAGGATCGAGGCCTTGGCGACGGCTTCAGGTTCGTGGGCCTTCTGCAGGTACAGGCGCACCCCGCCGCAGTCGAAGAACACCATGTCCGGGCTCGGCCGGAACAGCTTCTTCAGGCCCAGTGTCTGTTCGTAGAAGGCCTCGGCGGCGTCGACGTCCGACACCGAATGGGCGATCTGGGCGATCTTTCCGAGCTTGAGGTCCATCGGCGCTCCCCTTGTCGGAACCCAGCCTAGACGCGGCCGCGCGCGGACGCATCGGCCGGGATTGCGAATTTCACGCGCGGATCGCCTGGGGCGTGGTCCCGAAATGCCGGCGGAAGGCGCGGATGAAGGCCGAGGCGTTCTCGTAGCCCAGGGCCTGGGCGATCTCCGAGACCGACATGGGCGTGGCCCTCAAGAGCCGCCGGCCGCGGTCCAGCCGCCGGGCCCGCCAATAGGCCGAGGGCGTGCAGCCGAAGGCCGCCTTGAACAGGCGCAGCAAGTGGAACTTCGACAGTGCGCTCGCCTCGGCGATCGCATCGAGCGCCGGCTCCGCGTCAGTGTCCTCGATCAATTCGCGCGCCCTCTCCAGCCGGGCGGCGAGCAGGCGGCGGGTCGAGGGCTTCACCGCCGGGATCCGTCCGGCCCGCAGGCGCTGAGCCTGAGCCGCGTGCAGGAGGCGCCCGAGCAGCTCCAGGAAATCCTCCTCTACGGCCAGGCCGGATGGGTCGGCGCGGCCGTATCCGCTGCGCAGCTTCGCCAGGGCCGCGCGAATGGCCGGTGGGGGACGGAAGACCAGGTCAGGAAAGGTCGCGGTCAGGCGCGCGCCCGTCGGCTCTGGATCGTCGGCCAAGTCGGGGCGGCTGATGTCCCGCCAGGCCTGGGCGACCAGATCGTCCGAGAAGAACACGCAGAACGACTCCGTGCCCGTCCTGTCCAGGAACTCCAGTTCGTAGGGCTGGGCCTGGTTCAGGATCACCGCGTGCTCGCCCGAGAGGGCGTGGCTCGCGCCGTCGGCGCGGTAGACCATCCGTCCGCGGGGCGCCCACTTGATCGAGAAGGCGCCCACGGGATCGCGAACGGCGTAGTCGCGGGCGAGGCCGTTCAGCACGGTGATCGCGCCCGGGCCGGTTCCCAGCGTGCGCCGCCACGTCCGCCGCCAGCTGGGCCCGCCCTGGATGTAGGTCGCGGTGGTCATTCGGCGAGCGAGCCTGCCTGAAGTCCGGCTCGCGGGAAACCCGTTGCCCGCTGGCCGGGATCGGGGCTAGCTGCCGCCCGACAGCAGCTTCGGGAGAATGCGCGATGCAAACCCAGGAACTGGGAAAGTCGGGCCTGTACGTCGCCCCCTGGGCGTTCGGCGGCAATGTGTTCGGCTGGACCGCCGACCAGACGGCGAGCTTCGAGCTGCTCGACGCCTTCGTGGGCCACGGCTTCAACCTGATCGACTCGGCCGACGTCTATTCGCGCTGGGCGCCCGGGCATTCGGGCGGGGAGTCCGAGACGATGCTCGGGAACTGGCTGGCCCAGGGCGGCGGCCGGCGCGGCAAGGTGATCATCGCCACCAAGCTCGGCAATCCCATGCCCGAGGGCCAGGGTCTCTCGCGCGGCTATATGTTGGAGGCGGTCGAGCGATCGCTGAAGCGGCTGAAGACCGATTACATCGACCTCTACCAGGCCCACATCGACGACCAGTCGACGCCGCTCGAGGAGACGCTCTCGGCCTTCGGCGAGCTGATCAAGGCCGGCAAGGTGCGCGCCATCGGCGCCTCGAACTACACCGCCCCCCGCCTGGCCGAGGCCCTGAAGCTGTCCAAGGACAAAGGCCTGCCACGCTACGAGACGCTGCAGCCCTGGTACAATCTCTATGACCGCGACGTGTTCGAGGGGCCTGTGCAGGACCTGGCCCGCGCCGAGGGCCTGGGCGTGATCCCCTATTTCGGCCTGGCTTCGGGCTTCCTCACCGGCAAGTACCGCTCCGAGGCCGACCTCGTGGGCTCGCCCCGCGCCTACCGGGCCAAGGACATGTTGGACAAACGCGGCATGCGGATCCTCGCGGCGCTCGACGCGGTCGGAGCGCGGGTCGGGGCGACGCCGGCGCAGGTCTCGCTCGCCTGGCTGAGGGCCAAGGGCTGCGTGCCGATCGCCAGCGCCACCAAGGTCTCCCAATTGGAAGAGTTGGCCCGGTTCGTGGAGCTCACGCTCGACGCCGAGGCCGTGGCCGCGCTCGACAAGGCCAGCGTGATCAATCCGGGCGAGGAGCCCGTGCGTGCCCCGCCGCCGCGGCCGAGCACGGAGAAGAAGACCGAAGCCGCAGAGTAGCTAGTTCCCGCCCGAGATCTTGTGGGCGAGCTCGCCGGTGTAGTCCTGGATCAGGAGTTCGACCGCCTCGCCCTCTTCCTCAGCGTCGAAGGCGAGGCCCTCGGCCATCTCCACCGCCGCCGATCGCGACATGCCCGAGGCGACCGCATGGCCGTCCTTGAAGACGGTCCAGTCGCCCTCCTTCAGGGTCACTGCATATTGGACCATGGTCCACACCACCTTGGCCGCGCACAGCTGCGCTTGGCGTGAAGCGCACGTGTCCTGGAAAGGTTCCTTGCGGACGATTCAACCAGACCGGGCGGGATTCCGGCCGAGGCGATGTAGCGGCGGTCCGTCGCCCTGGTCAGCCGCGAAGCGCGTCGAGGACTTGGTGCTTGTCGTGCTGTTCCAGTTCGCGCGCCTTGGCTCGGTCGGAGACGCAGGCGTTCAGCACCCAGGTGTTCAGGCGTTCCCGCTCGTGCTGCTGCTGACCGCTCATGGTCAGATCGGCGGCCGCCCCTGCGAATGGCACCACCAGATTTCCCGCGACGCCCATGACGGTGTGCAGATTGTGGTGGTCATTGAACTTGTAGACGGCCTTGCGCGCGGCAATGCACTGGCGTGTGTTCCAGCGGCGGTCGGTGGAATCCAGGTTGGCGACCGTGGTCTTCGGATTGGTGGCGCAGGCCGTACAGGCCAGAAGTCCCGCCAACGCAAGCACGCCGGCAGCCATCGCTTCGCGACTCATGACCCAACCCTCCAGCACCCAGCCAAGCTCCACCAGGGCCTCAAATCCTCGGCGAAGACTTCGGTTCCTGACCTGAGCTTTACAGTAGCATCAGGCGAGAAAAAGGCCGCCCGCGGCGCGCCCGGGCGGCCTCGCGCCGCGAACTGGCGGGCGCGGCGGACGGGAGCGTCGATGGGCTATTGCGGCCTGCGCGAGTAGCGGGAGGACTCCGAGAGGAGGACCGTGCTCGCCGCCGGGGCGGCGCCGCCGGCCACGCACTGTCCGGTGTCCAGCACCGCGTGCTGGCCCAGGCAGTAGACGTCCTCGTATTCGGGGCCGGCCACCGACAGGCACTGGAACAGGTTGAGCTTGGCCATCTTCAGGCAGTCGGCGCTGTCCTTCTCGCTGACCACGGGATCGAGCCGGCCCTCGTCAGCGCCTTCGGTCCCGTCGAGGATGGCGAGCGCCGCCAGCGCCAGGCTGTGGGCGATCACCGGAGAAGACGTCGCCGGGCCGCGCCCCGCGTCCGAGCCCATGGTCGAGACCTGGGTCAGCAGCCGGGCCATGTCGCCCTCGTGGGCGGCGATCCGGGCCTGGGAGGCGGCCTTGGCCTCGGCCAGGCGGCCGGGCTGGTCCGTGGCCTTGGCGATCGACCAGCCCTGGTGCTGGACGTCATAGGACGCCTGCTTCAGGGCGCGGCCGGTCTCCACCACGGGCCGGGCTTCGCGCAGGATGGCGCCGGACGCCAGGGCCGAGGCCTCGCCGGCGCCCGGCAGGCGCACGGCGTAGTTCGGATCGGCCATCAGGGCCTCGATGAGGGCGCGGCGGCCCTGGGCCTCCTGGGCGATGTCCATCACCCCGTAGACGAAGCGCGGCGACTGCATGGCCGCCATGGCGCCATAGGCGATCATGCCTTCCTCGAGCTGCCGGGCGTCGTAAGCCGAGGCGCGCCTCAACGCCGCCGCCACGCCCTGGCTGCTCTTGAAACCGGCGTCGATCGCGGCGACCGCATGCATATAGCCATCGAAGGCGCTCGCGGCCTCCGCCGAGCGGCGCGGGAAGGCGACATGCTGGCCGATCGAAGGCGGCGGGGCCCGCTCGTCGCGAACGGGCGTGAGCCTGGCGGCCGCGTCGGCGCCCGCCGCTGCCGCGGCCTGTGCGATGGGCGGCTGGACAGCGCGTCGATAGACTGCGGCCTCCTCGGAGCCCATCTCCGGCTCGGCGTCCGCGATCTTGATCGTCGGAGCCCGATCCAGGACCGCAGACCCGTCGGACTTGCCGAGCGAAGCCTCGCCGACCTGTCCCGACGGAACCGCATGGACTCCGTTTTCGGCATTCACCTCGGCCGCCGGCGCAGGCGCGCCCGCCAGGGTCTCGCCGACCGCGGCTCCCGCGACGCATACGCTCGCCGCGGCGAGAAGCGCCGTCATGGACGCAGTAAATCTGAGCTTGGTGCGCATGGCTTTCCCCCAACTGAACACAGCCATCGAAGCCCGCGATAAGCTTACGACTGCCTAACAATTGAGCTGAATACCACCTTAAGAATGAGTATAGAGTGCGACAGCCTGCCGCACTTCCAAGATGAACGGCCGATGAACGCCACGTGAACAGAAGTATTCATTGGAGTTCAATTTGATCTTCGTCCGGACGGATTCCAGTCCAGTTAGGCACGGCCGGGGCCGGTCCAAGCAGTTCCGCACAGAACTCGCGCATGAGGCGAGCGTCTAATCCAGCTTGGCCACAGATGTCTTGCGGCCGACGCCAAAGCCGAGCCTTGGCTCGACAGGGCTTCGCGCGGCGGTGAAAGCCGTCCTCTGGACTCCCGTCCGCCGAACAATGGCCGACTTTCGGCGCCAGTATTTTCCACCGGCGGCGCTTGACGCCCCCACCCCGGGCGCCTATCTGCCGGCTCGTTAGCACTCGGGGGATGCGGCTGCTAACGGCCGCCCAGCTCCCCCGGGAGCGTGAATCGCGAACCCACGTCTCTACGGAGAGCATAAAATGAGCTTTCGTCCTCTTGGCGATCGCGTCCTCGTGCGGCGCATCGAAGAAGAAGCGAAGACCAAGGGCGGGATCATCATCCCTGACACCGCCAAAGAGAAGCCGCAGGAAGGCGAGATCCTCGCCGTGGGCCCCGGCG
>CAZTMF010000232.1:0-5524 GCA_964614675.1 uncultured Caulobacteraceae bacterium
ATGCGCGACTCCATGTAGTCGTCGATGGTCATCGGGCGGTCGTGGAAGATCGCCCAGTCTTCGTTGAGGCGCCGGTCGGATGCTGGACCCGTCCTTCGCCAGGGAGCGCATCTGCATGCGTCCTCGCCCGCTTCACCGCAAGTTCCTCCTGCCGGTCGTGCTCGGCCTCGCGCTGCCGGCGTCCGCCGCCGCGGCCTCCGACAAGCCTCCAGCGACGCCGGCCCCCGCCGCATTCGCTGCCGGCAAGCCCGCGCCGGCGGCGCAGCCGCGCAAGGCTACCCCGGAAGAGCGCATCGAAGCCGAACGGCTCGACCCGCTCGCGCGGGCGAGCTTCTGGGCGCACGAAGTCGACACCGACCCCCGCGACGCCCAGGCCGGGGTCCGGCTGGCCGCCTCGCTCAGGTCGCTCGGACGCAACGACGACGCCGCCGCCGCCGCCGAGCGGGTGCTGGTGGTGGATCCCGCGAGCCGCGAAGCCCTGCTGGAATCGGCCCGCGCCCATCTGGCCGCAGGCCAGGGCTTCTACGCCATCGACCCCCTGAACCGGCTGCGTGCGCTCGACGCCCGGGACTGGCGCTACGTTTCGCTGCTGGGCGTCGCCTACGAGCAGGTCTCGCGCGCCGACGACGCCGAGAGCGCCTGGCGCCAAGCGCTGCAGATGTCGCCCGACAATCCCGCCATCCTGTCGAACCTCGCCATGCATTACGCGGCCCGCGGCCAGGGCTCGGAGGCCGAGCGCCTGCTGCGCCACGCCGCCGCCCAGCCGAACGCCAGCGTCCAGGTCCGCCAGAACCTCGCCCTCATCCTGGGCCTGGAAGGAAAGCTCTCCGAGGCCGAGCAGCTCGAGCGCCAGGACCTGCCCCCCGAGTTGGCCGACGCCAACATCGCCTATCTGAAAGCCGCGAGCTCCGGCCCGGGGCCCTTGGCGGAAGCGGCCAGGACCCCGATCGTGGCCACCCGCTAATCCTCCGCTAAGCCGGTTCGGCTAGGGAAGTCCTGGCGCGCCGCGACGCGCGCCGAGGGAGATTTCGCCCTATGCCCGCCGCCAGCGCCCTCGCCCGGACCATCCCCGACGACGAGGCCGGCGCGCGTCCAGACCTCCGGCGGCGCCTCGCCGGCGCCTGGGCCGGATGGACCGTGCCCGAGCCGATGCGGCTGCTGGTGCTGTTCGGGGCGCTCTGCGCCTTCGCCGCCGCGGCCTTCGCGCCCCAGATGCTGTGGGACGGCGACACCCTGTGGCACCTTAAGACCGGCGACTGGATGCTGAGCCATCATCGGCTTGCGACGGCCGACCCCTTCTCCTTCACCGTCCCCGGCAAGCCCTGGACCAATCTCGAGTGGCTGTCGGAGCTTGTCATGGCCCCCATCTACGCGGCCGGCGGCTGGTCGGGCCTTCACCTTTGGTTTGCCTTCGCCATCGGGGCCCTGGCCCTGATCCTCGGCGCCGAGACGGCGCGCAGGCTGCCGCCGTTCAGCTGGGCCGCGGCCCTGTTCCTGGCCCTCGCCTGCACCACCCAGAGCTGGCTGGCCCGGCCGCACCTGATGGCCCTGCCGATCCTGGCGCTCTGGACGGTCCAGCTGATGAGGGCGCGGGAGGCGCGGCGCGCCCCGCCCCTGTGGCTGCTGCCTGTGATGACCCTGTGGGCCAATCTGCACGGCAGCTTCCTGCTGGGCTTGGCCCTGGTCGTCCCCTTCGCCGCCGAAGCCCTGATCGAGGAGGGCCCGGACCGCCTGAAGGCCGTCCGCGGGTGGGTGCTGTTCGGCCTCGCCGCGGGGGCCGCGGCCCTAATCACCCCGCACGGGATCGACGGCCTGCTGCATCCGATCCGCATCGGCTCCATGCGCACCCTGCAGCAGATCGCCGAGTGGAAGAGCTCGGACTTCAGCCGGCCGACGGCGCTGGAGCTCTCGCTGGTGACGGCGCTGTTCGCCCTGCTCTATCGCGGCGTGAAGGTCCCGCTGGTCCGGCTGGTCATCCTCCTGGGCTTGCTGCACCTGACCCTGAAGGAGACCCGCCACCAGATGGTGCTTGCGGTGGTCGCCGTGCTGCTGCTGGCCGAGCCGATCGGCCGCGCCCTGGCGGGCGACAAGCCGGCCTTCGCCCTGCCGAAGATGTCGCCCCGGGTCCGCATGGCGGCGCTGGCGGGGATCGTCCTGGCCTTCGTCGCCGTCTCCGCCGCGCGGCTCGCGATCCCGGCCCACCTCACCGACGGCCCCGCCGCGCCGATCGCCGCCCTGGCCCACACGCCCCAGGACCTGCGCGCCCAGCCGGTGCTGAACGACTACGGCATGGGCGGCTATCTGATCTTCAACGGCGTGAAGCCCTTCATCGACGGCCGCGCCGACATGTACGGCGACGACTTCTTCGAGGCCTACGTGAAGGCGCTGAAGCCCGACCCGGCGCGGCTGGCCGCCTTGCTGGCCAGATACCACGTCCGCTGGACCATTCTGCGCGCCGAGAACCCCGCCATCCCGGCCATGGACGCCGTGCCCGGCTGGAAGCGCCTCTATGCCGACAAGTCGGCCGTAGTGCACGTCAGGACGGCTCCCTAGGCCGTGGTTAAGGAGCATTGCCGGGCGTATGCTGCCCCGATGCTCCCGCTCGCCGTTCCGGTCCCGAACGTCCACGGCGCCGTCGTCCCGCTCCTGAAATCCGCGGTCCCTGATTTCGAGCGTTCGGACGAATACCTGCTCATCGCCAAACACGAGGATCTTCCGGGCGTCGTCCTCGCCGCTTTCGCCGGTTTCTTGATCCGGATGTCGGCCGACGCCTCAGCCCTGGGAACCGTGGAAGTCGGCATCGGGGCGATCAACGCGATCTATGAGACCGACGACGCCCAGGTCAGGGAGGCGATCCGCGACGAGTTCATCGAGAGGTTCGACGGCGAGCCGGCCGCGGTGCGCGCGGTTCAGCCCTTCCTGATCCATGCCCTCGCCGCCGAGTTCGCGACGATCCTCGGCTAAGGGCCGACCAGCCTCAGTGCCACATGGCCATGGTGCGCATGGCCGCCGGCGCCATGATCACCACGAACAGCACCGGGAGCAGGAACAGGATCATCGGCACGGTGAGCTGGGCCGGCAGGGCGGCGGCCTTCTTCTCGGCGGCGGCCAGACGCAGCTCGCGGTTCTCCTTGGCCATGATCCTGAGCGCCGCCCCCAGTGGAGTGCCGTAGCGTTCGGCCTGGATCATGGCGGTGGCCACCGACTTGACGCCGGCATTGTTGATGCGCTTGCCGAGACCCTCGTAGGCCATCCGGCGCTCGGGGAGGTAGCTGAGCTCGGCCACCATAAGCGACAGCTCCTCGGCCAGCTCGATCGACGAGCTGCCGATCTCCTGGCTGACCTTCTGCAGCGCCGCCTCGATGGACATGCCGGCCTCGACGCAGATCAGCAGCAGGTCGAGCGCGTCGGGGAAAGCGCCGACGATGTTGCCGCGGCGCTTCTTGGCGACGTTGCTCACATAGATGTTCGGCGCGTAGTAGCCGACGACCATCGCGACCATCGCGATGGTCAGCTTGTTCATCAACGGCATGTCGAAGTGGGTGACGACGAAGAGGTAGAAGATCGCCGCCGCGGCGAAGCCGAACGGCAGGGCCAGGCGGAAGAAGTAGAAGGCGCTGATCGGCCTGGGACCGCGGAATCCCGCCTCTGCCAGCTTCTGTTCGACCTTGGGATCCTCGAGCAGCCGCGTCAGGTCCAGCCGCTCGACCACCTTCTTGTAGAGGCTCTCGTCCCGCCGCCGCAGCATCCCCTCGCGGGCGCCGGTGGGATTGGCCATCGCCTCGCGGGAACGGCGCCTCAGCTCCTCGCGCCGGTTGGCCACCGACTTCAGCCGCACGTCCAGGCCGTCGCGCCGGAGGTACGGCGCGGCCACGGTGATGATGGCGGCGAAGGCGATCAGCGCGGCGAAGGCGGCGATCAGGTTGGCGGGATCGACGAGGTCCTGGGGGGTCATATCTTGAAGCTCACCATGCGCTTCATGATGAAGACACCGATGGCCATCCAGATGGCGGCGCCGCCCAGGATGAGTTGGCCGGACGTCGTGTGGAACAGCACCGACAGATAGGACGGGGTGGTGACCGAGATCAGGATCACCACGCCCGGCGGCAAGGAGCCGATGATCATGGCCGAGGCGGAGGCCTCGGCGGAGTAGGCCTTGATCTTCTCGCGCATCAGCTTGCGCGAGCGCAGCACGGCCGAGAGGTTGCCCAGCGCCTCGGCCAGGTTGCCGCCGGTCTTCTGCTGGATGGCCAGCACGATGGTGAAGAACCTGAGCTCGGCCAGGGGCATGCGGGCGTGCATCTTCTCCAGCGCCTGCTCCAGCGTGACGCCGTGGGAGACGGAATCCACCAGCCGGCGGAACTCGGACGCCAGGGGCTCGGGCGATTCCCGCGCGATCACCTGCAGGCATTCGTGGACCGGCAGGCCCGACTTGATGCCTCGCACGATGATGTCGGAGGCGTCGGCGAAGGATTCTCCGAACTTCTTGGAGCGGCGTTTGGCCAGGAAGCTCACCACCCATCGCGGCAGGCCGAGTCCGACCCCGACTCCGAGCAGGAGACCGATCCAGGGCTTCTGACCCAGCACGACCGCCAGCAGCAGCACGGCGGCGCCGAGGCCCGCCGAGGCGATCCAGAAGATCTTGGGCGAGAACGAAAGGCCCGCCTGCTGCAGCCGCGCCGCCATGTTGAGCGAGGCCTTGCGGTGGCGGCGCTCTTCCTCGCGCAGGGTCTTCAGGATCTGCTTGCGGCGAAGCGCGGGATCGGCGCCGGCCGACCGGGTGCGCGCGGCCGGGGCGCGGCTGCGATCGGTGATCGCCTGGGCGCGCTTGAGCGCGCGGCTGTTCCCGGGCGTGGCGAAAGCCAGGGCCACACCGCCTATGGCCACGATGCCCAGGACGACGGCCAGCACCATCAGGACCGGGAACGTCATGGCTATTCCGAGGAATCGAGCGCTTCGGCGAGCTCGCGCTCGAGGCCGTAGTAGCGCGCGCGGTCCCAGAACCGGGGCCGCGAGATGCCGGTCGAGCGGAACTTGCCCGCGACCTTGCCATCTGCGTCTTCGCCGGTGATCTCGTAGACGAACAGGTCCTGGGTGACGATCACATCGCCTTCAAGGCCCACCACTTCGGTGACGTGGGTGATGCGGCGCGACCCGTCGCGCAGGCGCGCGGCCTGGATGATCACGTCGATGGAGCCCACCACCATCTCGCGGATGGTCTTCGAGGGCAGGCCGTAGCCGCCCATGGTGATCATTGATTCGATGCGGCTTAGGGCTTCGCGCGGCGAGTTGGCGTGCAGCGTGCCCATCGAGCCGTCGTGGCCGGTGTTCATGGCCTGCAGCAGGTCGAATGCTTCCGGTCCGCGCACTTCGCCGACGATGATCCGTTCGGGACGCATGCGCAGGCAGTTCTTGACCAGGTCGCGCATGGTGATCTGGCCCTGGCCCTCGAGGTTGGGCGGCCGGGTCTCCAGGCGCACCACGTGCGGCTGCTGCAGCTGCAGCTCGGCGGCGTCCTCGCAGG
>CAZTMF010000233.1:0-5503 GCA_964614675.1 uncultured Caulobacteraceae bacterium
CCTCCGGCAAGGGCAGGATCGAGGTGATGCTCTCGCCCGGCTCGATCGGCAGCAGATTGACGAACGCCTTGCCGCGCGAGGTCGGCGTGCCGACGGGCAGGCGCCACACCTTGAGCTGGTAGGCCTTGCCGCCCGACGAGAAGAACAGCATCGGCGTGTGCGTGTTGGCCGAGAACACCCTCGTGACGGCGTCCTCTTCCTTCGTCTGCATCCCCGAGCGGCCCTTGCCGCCGCGGTGCTGGGTCCGGTAGGTCGCCAGCGGGGTGCGCTTCACATAGCCGCCGTGGGTGACGGTGATGACCATGTCCTCGCGGGGGATCAGGTCCTCGTCCTCGAGTTCCGCGTCGCCGTCGACGATCTGGGTGCGGCGGGGAACGGCGAAGTTCGCGCGCACCACGACCAGCTCCTCGCGCACGATCTCCATCACCCGGGCGCGCGAGGACAGGATGTCGAGATAGCCCTGAATGGCGCGGGCCAGCTTGGAGGCTTCGTCGAAGATCTCGTCGCGGCCCAGGCCCGTCAGGCGCGACAGGGTCAGGGCCAGGATCGCCCTCGACTGCTCGTCGGTCAGCCGCACCCGGTCGCCGCCGACCACCACCGTGCGCGGATCGGCGATCAGCTCGATCAGGGCCATCATGTCGCCCACCGGCCAGTCACGCGCCACCAGCCGCTCGCGCGCCTCGGCGGGATCGACCGACGAGCGGATGATGTGGATCACCTCGTCGATATTGACCACCGCGATGGCCAGGCCGACCAGCACGTGGCCGCGGTCGCGCGCGTGGCCGAGCTCGAAGCGGGTGCGGCGGACCACCACCTCTTCGCGGAACTGGAGGAAGACCTCCAGCAGCGCCTTCAGCCCCATCTGCTCGGGCCGGCCCCGGTTCAGGGCCAGCATGTTGACGCCGAAGGAGCTCTGCAGCGGGGTGAAGCGGTAAAGCTGGTTCAGCACCACGTCGCCGGAGGCGTCGCGCTTCAGCTCCACCACCACCCGCATGCCCTTGCGGTCGCTCTCGTCCCGGAGGTCGGAGACGCCCTCGACGCGCTTCTCGCGCACCAACTCGGCGATGCGCTCGACCAGGGTGGCCTTGTTCACCTGATAGGGGATGGCGGTGATGACGATGGCCTCGCGATCCTTGCGGATCTCCTCGATGGAGGCCGTGCCGCGCATGACCACCGAGCCGCGGCCGGTCATCAGGGCGCTCCTGGCGCCCGAGCGACCGATGATCTCGCCGTAGGTCGGGAAGTCCGGGCCGGGCACGATGTCGAGCAGCTCGTCCAGACCGATCTCCGGATTGTCGATCATCGCCAGGCAGGCGTCGACGACCTCGCCGAGATTGTGCGGCGGGATGTTGGTGGCCATGCCGACGGCGATGCCGCCCGCGCCGTTGACCAGGAGGTTCGGAATCCGGGCCGGCAGCACCGATGGTTCCTGGCGGCTGCCGTCGTAATTGTCCTGGAAGTCGACCGTATCCTTGTCGATATCCTCGATCAGGGCCATGGCCGCGTCGGCCATGCGGCACTCGGTGTATCGCATCTGCGCCGGGGGATCGCCGTCCACCGAGCCGAAGTTGCCCTGCCCGTCGATCAGCTCGAGGCTCATGGAAAAGGACTGGGCCAGGCGAACCAAGGCGTCGTAGATCGCCTGGTCCCCGTGGGGGTGATAATGGCCCATCACCGCCCCGACGACGTTGGCCGACTTCACATAGCGCCGGTCGGGCGTGTAGCCCTCCTCGTTCATGGCGTAGAGGATTCGGCGGTGCACGGGCTTCAGGCCATCGCGCGCATCCGGCAGGGCGCGCGAGACGATCACGCTCATGGCGTAGTCGAGATAGGAGCGCTTGAGCTCGTCCTCGATGGAGATCAGGGCGACGCCGCCGCGGCGCTCCTCAGGATGGCCCTCGGGGGGCGGTGTGACGGTGTCGTCGCTCAAAGGAAAAGGTCTGGGAATCGCAAGGGGTTGAAGGGGGTTTTTCTAGCATCCTCACGCCCCCGGACCAAACCTCGCGAGCTCACCCGGAGAATTGGGAGCACGATAAGTCTGTGGACCGCCCGCGCATGGCCCCGGACGACTGATTCCGGCCGGCGCGGGGCGCTTCCGATGATTGGGCGGCCGGGATTCGCCGCCCCTCGGAATGCAAAAAGGGCCGGCGGTCGCCCGCCGGCCCTTCCGCAATCAGACTGAAGCCTGGTCTTAGGCGTTGACGGGCTGCTTGGTCCGCCAGCCTTCGGCGTAGCTCTCGCGGGCGTCGCGGGCGTAGGGCACCGGCGAAACCTTGACGCGGACGTCCAGCGGCTTGTGCTGCTCGGAGGTCAACTTCTTGGTGCCGCCCGGCTCGCCCCAAACCAGGGTCAGCACTTCGCCTTCCTGGATGTCGGGATCGACCACGCCCAGCGACAGGGCCTGGCGCTCGTTGGTGGAGTAGCCCGAGAACATCGACAGGCCCACGACCTTGCCGTTCTTGTCCACGACCTTGTCGAAGGACGAGGAGCCGTAGTTGGCGATCGGCAAGTCGAAGAACTTGTAGACGTCGGCGCCCGGGGTGAAGAGCCCGGTGTAGGTCTTGGCGATGTCGTCCCCGTTCCAGGCGAAGGTGACCTTGCGGCGGCGCGGCTGGCCTTCGCGCTTCTTCAGGTCGTCGGCGCCGATGAAGTCGTGGTCGTACTTCACGAAGGGGCCGTAACCCAGTTCGTAGGGGTCGGAGTAGTAGTCCTCGATGTTGTTCGAGACGAAGCTGCCGGCGATCGAGCCGGTGGCCTCATAGCCGCCCGCGGGCAGCCACTCGCGGTAGGACTTCATCCGGTCGTCGGTGTAGACGGCCGGCAGCGGCGACGGGATCCAGCCCGACTCCAGGGTGTTGGAGGCGTAGGCGCGCGAACCCACCGGGATCAGGCCGAACTCCTTGCCGGCTTCCAGGATGATGTCGCGGATCTCCATGTACTGGTCGTACGGGCCCCAGATCTCCAGGCCCGGCTCGCCGGCCATGCCGTGACGCAGGGCGCCAACCTGGCGGCCGCCGATGTTGATCTTGTCCATGAAGAAGAACTTGATCTCGGGGATCGGGCCGCCGTTCAGCTTCTCGATCACGTGCTTGGCGTTCGGGCCCTGGATCTGGAAGCGGTAGTGGTGGCGGGTGACCGCACGGCCCATCGGGGCCGAAGGCGAGCGGTCGTCGCGGCGGATGTCGACGTTCCACTTGCCGGTCTTGGCCTGGAACTCGATCCAGTTCACCGTCGGGGCGCGGCCCACGAACAGGTAGGACTCCTCGGCCAGGCGGAACAGGATGCCGTCGCCGATGACGTGGCCGGAGTGGCTCAGCGGAACCATCTGCTTGGCCCGGTTCACCGGAAAATTGTTGAAGGTGTTGATGGTCAGGTAGTTCAGGAACTTGGCCGCGTCGGGCCCCTCGACCAGCATCTCGGCCATGTGGTGCGACTGGTCGAACAGCACGGCGGCGTTGCGCCAAGCCAGCTGCTCGTCGCGGAAGTTGGAGAATTCCGACGGCACGACCGGGTAGACGTAGGCGCCCAGTTGGGAGTTGCGGAGCAGGTCGACCGTGTTGCCGCCCGCCTTCAGCACGTCCTCCAGATTTTTCGGACTCATTTTTCTAACTAACCTCCTGGTTTCGGCGTCAGCCGTTTCGTTCGACCCGCGTCCGTTCCACGGCCCCCGTGGATCAGGAGCGTCTTGGTAATGGGATCGGTATGGACGGGCCGACCGTTTAGCGGGTCCAGCGCAATTTTCAATCTCGCCTCGCCCGCCCGGCGCGGTCGCATTTGCCGCGACCGTTAAGCCTAAGCGGGCTGCTGGGCAAGGTCTTGCCTGTGAAATTCCACATATGCGAAGTGGCGACCCCTTTCGGAGCCGCCGCGCGCAAAACTCTGCTGATTTGGCCGTGCGGCGATTGGCTCGGCTATTTGGCGTCTTTTTCGGCCGCGTCGCGGGATTCGTAGACGTGATCGACGATCCCGAAGGTCTTGGCCTCCTCGGCGCTCATGAAATAGTCGCGATCGAGGGTCTTCTCGATCACCTCGACCGGCTGGCCGGTGTGCTTGGCGTAGATCTCGTTCAGCCGGCGCTTCATCTTCAGGATGTCCTCGGCGTGCCGCTCGATGTCTGAGGCCTGCCCCGAGAAACCGCCAGAAGGCTGGTGCACCATGATCCGCGCGTTCGGCAGGGCGACGCGCTGGCCCTTCTCGCCGGCGGCCAGCAGGAACGAGCCCATCGAGGCGGCGAGGCCCATGCATACCGTCGAGATCGGCGATTTCACGTATTGCATGGTGTCGTAGATCGCGAGGCCCGCCGTCACCAACCCGCCCGGCGAGTTGATGTACATGGAGATCTCCTTCTTGGGGTTCTCCGACTCCAGGAACAGCAGCTGGGCGCAGACCAGGGCGGAGACGCCGTCGTCCACCGGGCCGTTCATGAAGATGATCCGCTCCTTCAGGAGGCGGGAGAAGATATCGAAGGCCCGCTCCCCGCGACTCGTCTGCTCGACGACCATGGGCACGAGGTTCAGGGAGGTGGGAGGGTAATCAGGCATTGAGGGTCTCGGCTCGAAGGTCGGCAGGGGGCGGCGCCATGCCGGCCCATCCCTCCATATCGCGTCCGGCGGGAGTCGTTGCAAGGCGCTGGCCGGGATCAATATAGTCGGGGGCCCGCCTCGACGCGTCGCGCTCCGGTATCCGGATACAAGCAGATCGGTTGCTCATGCCCCTTTTGGTCGTTCCCGCAGAGGACGCCTTCAAGCGCGTCCGACATACGGACTCCCGCTGGCCTCGGACGGCGGAAGCGCAGGCGGAGCGGCTGATTCCCCTGGCCCAGCCCAAGTTCTGGCCCAGCTTCCACATCAATCGCTCGGAGCTGATCTTCACCATCGGCTCCTGCTTTGCGCGAAACATCGAGAAGCAGCTGATCACCGAGGGCTACAGGGTGGCCGCCGCCGACTTCCAGGTCCCCCTGGATCACCGGTTCAAGGCCGATCCCGACGCCCTGATGAACCGTTATGTGGTTTCCTCGATCGCCAACGAGCTGATGTGGGGCTTCGGCCAAGGCAAGCCCTTCAAGATGCGAAACCTGGTCTGGCTGGGCGACGACAACTACTTCGATCCCCACCTGCACCCGCTGGTGGCCCCCGCGCCGCTCCAGATGGTCATGGAGCGCCGCGCGGCGATCGGCCGCTACATGGCCATGGCCAAGCATGCGCGGGTGTTCATCATGACCCTGGGCCTGGCCGAAGCCTGGTACGACACCCAGGCCAAGCTCTACCTCAACGCCGTGCCGCCGACGGCGGCGCGCGACGCGTACCCGGACCGCTTCGAGTTCCACCTGCTCGACTACGGCCAGATCCTCGAGAAGCTGGAGCTGATCCACCGTCTCCTGAGCCATCACGGCCATCCGGACTTCCGCATGCTGGTCACCGTTTCGCCGGTGGCCATGAACACGACCTTCACCGGCGGCGACGTCCTGGTGGCCAACAGCTACTCCAAGGCGGTCCAGCGTGCG
>CAZTMF010000234.1:0-5498 GCA_964614675.1 uncultured Caulobacteraceae bacterium
GCGTTCAGCGACGCCGGGATCAACGACCCACACACCAACGCCTTCGGGTCCTATCCCTTCCTGCCCTACGCCGCCTGGGACTGGGGCGCGAATGCGACCTTCGTCGGATTGACCGGTTTCTTCAACGGGCCGAGCCAGGCTGCGCTCGATGCCGTCCTGCCCGGGGTCTACGCCTCACCGTTCGCCCAGAACTCGATCTCGGTGAACCCCAACCAGACGCTGTTCTATTCCGGCGTGGGGGCCAACGGCTCCAAGTCGCCCGGCTACAGCGGCCCCCTGGCCAACGACACGGGCTTCAAGATCCAGAACTCCGGGACCCTGGGCTTCAGTGCGCCCTATGGCTACCTGTCGCCGCCGACGACCCGTTGGGGCCTGTTCGGCTCGGCGGACTACCAGATCACCGACCATATCGACGCCTACCTGCAGGGCAACTACTCCTGGCAACAGGTGCAGACCCAGGCGCTCGCCTCGCCGGCGGTGCAGTTCTGGGGGGCCACGGTCCCCTCTGACGCGGCGCACCCAGTGCCCGCCGCCCTGCAGACACTGCTGAACTCGCGGCCAAATCCGGCAGAGCCCTGGGCGCTCGAGATCACCGTCGACAATATCGTCGGCCCCCGCGTCAACGTCCTGACGACCAATACCTATCAGATCGTCGCCGGCCTCAAGGGTGACTTGCCGTTCAACGACTGGAAGTGGGACCTGAGCGGCACGCAGGGCCACACCGACTTCCTCGACTATGCGCCCAGCGGTTATGTCTCGACCCAGGCGTTCCGCAAGTTCGTCGCCGCGCCCAACTACGGCGCCAATGCGACCCTGACCCAGGCTTCGTTGGAGAGCGCCCACTGCACCTCCGGCTTCTACGCCTCGATCTTCGAGGGCCAGCTGCCGTCGCAGGACTGCATCGACGCCATCTCGGCGCGGATGAAGAGCACCACCTCGGTGGAACAGAAGGTCATCGAGTGGGATTCCACCGGCAAGCTGTTCGACCTGCCCGCCGGGGAGCTTCGCGCGTCGGTCGGCGCCGACTATCGGGAGGACGGCTTCCAGTTCAGCGCCGACCCCATCCTCGAGGTGGCCAACGTCGTTGACGCCCCTGTGGGCATCTTCCCCACCTCCTCCACCGCCGGCTTCATCAGCGTGAAGGAAGGCTATGGAGAGTTGCTGGTCCCGGTGGTCAAGGACCTGCCGCTCGTCAAGTCCTTCAGCCTCGAGCTCGGCGCCCGCTACTCCAGCTACAACTGGAACGGCGAGGGCGTGACGGGCGGCACCAACGGCTGGACCTACAAGATCCTGGCCGACTACAAGCTGAACGACTGGATTTCCTTCCGTGGCGGCTTCCAGCGGGCCGAGCGGGCGCCGAACGTGGCGGAGCTGTTCCAGCCGAGCTCGCCCCTCGTCGTCGGCGCGTCGTCCGGCGACCCCTGCGCCAACCCTCCGGGCAACCCAGGCCTGACCTGGAACAACAGTCCGTCGAACCCGAACCGCCTCAAGACCCAGCAGCTCTGCCTGGAGCTGATCCAGAAGACCAACCCAACCGCGGGATCCACCTTCTATGTGCCCGGCGGCAGCGCCAACACATACTCGGGCCTCTTCCCGTTCTTCTTCCCGATCACCATCGACCAGGACCAGGGCAACCCGAACCTGCACTCGGAGGTGGCCAAGACCTATTCGGCGGGCATCATTCTGCGCTCGCCGATCAAGTCCCCGCTGCTGGCGCGCACCACCCTGTCGGTCGACTGGTATGACATCCAGATCGCCGGGGCGATCATCCCGCTGACCAGCGAGACCCTGTACGAGCAGTGCCTGAATGCCGACGGTCACTCCAACCCGACGCTCACGATCACCGGCAACCAGTTCTGCGGCTATATCCTCCGCGAGGCGGTGACCGGCGGCAACCGGACTGCCAACAACCCGTACTTCAACTTCGCGGGCCTGGAGACCGAGGGCGTGGACGTCCAGCTCGATTGGGGCGCCGAATTCGGGGACCTCGGGATGTCCGGCGTTCCGGGCTCGCTGAACCTCAACTTCGTGCTCAACTGGCTGGGCAAGTATGACGTCCAGCCGGCGCCGGGAAGCCCGCCCCAGAACTTCGCCGGCACCGTCAACGGCGGCGCCAACAGCGGCGACCAGTTCCGCTACCGGACCTTCACGACCCTGACCTACGCCAACAGGACCTGGAGCCTCGGGGGTCGCTGGCGGCACTTCCCGGGCGCACGCGACGCGTCGTCCGTCATCAACCCGGCGACCACCGTCCAGGGGGTCGGATCGCACGACGAGTTCGACCTGTTCGCCGGCTGGAAGCTGAGCCCGGCCTATCAGCTGCGCGCCGGCATCGACAATCTGTTCAACACGCAGCCGGAGGTGGTCGGCGCCGACATCGGCCCTTCGCCGAACGCCAGCCTGGGCGCCACATCGCTGAACTACGATCAGCTCGGCCGGCGCTTCTATGTGGGTATCAAGGCCCGGTTCTAACCCCTTCGGGTCCGGGCTATGGTGCGGGGCGGCTCGAGAGGGCCGCCCCTTCTTTTTGAGCCGCATGTCCATCGCCGATCTCGAAACCCAGGCCCAGGCCGGCGACCCCCGCGCCCAGGTCCAATGGGCGCTGCGGCTGGGGGAAGAGGGCCGCCACTACGAGGCCCTCGACTGGCTCGCCCGCGCGGCCGGGGCCCATCACACTGAGGCCCTGGCTCGGCTCGGCCTGAAGCTGCTGTTGGCCGAGAACGCCCCCTACCGACCCGCCGACGGCCTTGCGATGCTGGTCGAGGCCGCGGCGGGGGGCGACGGATGTTCGGCGGCGACGCTGGCGGTCCTGGCGGCCGGCGGCTTCCACGCGCCCCAGAACTGGATGGTCGGCCTCGACTATCTGCAACGGGCCGCCGAGCTCGGCTGGGGTCCCGCGCGCGACCAGTTGGTGCTGCTGAGCGCCGATCGCGAGGCCGCAGCCGCGGCGGAGTACCGAAGGCCGGGTGAAGAGGTTTGGAGCCGGCTTCGCCTTGGCGTCGAGCTCAAGTCCTGGCTGGCCCCCCCGCCGATCCGGACGCTGTCCGACAGCCCCCGCGTGATCGTCGCCGAAGGGCTGGCGCCGCCGGAGGTCTGCGACTGGATCGTCAGCCATTGCGCCGGCCGCCTCGTCCGCGCCGAGGTCGACGATCCAAGGACCGGCCTGCCGGTGATGGGCCAGACCCGCACCAACCGCGTGGCCAGCTTCGGCCTGGCCGAGACCAGCCTGCTCAATGTCGTGATCCAGAGCCGCATCGGCGCCTGCATCGGCGCGCCCCTGTCGGTCATGGAGGCCTTCGCGGTGCTGAATTATCGCCCGGGAGAGGAGGCCAGCGACCACTTCGACTATCTGGACCCGACCATACCGGCCTACGCCGAGGAGATCGCCAGGGTCGGCCAGCGGGTCGCCACCGCCCTGCTCTATCTGAACGAGGACTACGAAGGCGGCGAGACCGATTTCCCCGAGCTCGGGCTGCGGCATCGGGGGAGAAAGGGCGACGCGCTGATCTTCATCAGTGTCGACCGATCAGGCGCGCCCGACCCCAGGACGCGCCACGCCGGCCGGCCGCCGACCTCCGGCGAGAAATGGGTGCTCTCGCAGTTCGTCCGCAACCGGCCCCTGGCGCCCGGCGTCGGTCAGTGAGTGCGGATGCAGCGCACCCTGGTGACCCGGTCGAACTGGCAGAAGTAGCCGCCGATCTTGCCGCGGATGATCGTCATTGTCTCGCCAGGTTTGGGGGTGGGCGAGACCGTTTCGCTGTCGGTCTGCTGCCAGACCCCGCCTTCGGTGGTGATCAGGAGGAGGCGGTTCAGGGGCGGGATCAACGCCACCTGCTCCAGCTTCACCGTCACCCGATCCTCGGGCTCTTCCTGCGGGGGCGGGGCGCGGACGCCCGGCGTCGCCTGGGCGACCTCCATCTGCGGCTTGGCGGCAGGCTTGTGCGAGCCGATCGACGGCAGCGAGAGTCCGAACTTGCGCCGCCGCTCGGCCGCCGCGATCTCCGGATTGGGTGCGTACCCTGCCGCGCGCATGGCGGCCTGGTAGCACTTGAACCCCTCGACCGGGTCGCCCTTCTGGGCGCAGGGGATCAGGCTGTCCCAGGACGGCGGCGGCCCGGGCGGCGGCGTGGGGGTCTGTCCGAGCGCAGACCCGGCTGCGGCCAATAGGAAGGACGCGACGAGCGCGCCCGTTCCGGATTTCTGGAGCGTATTCACCTTGCCCTCCCCAGGGTCAGTTTCCCGGTCGTCTCACCCCCACCGGCTGCCCTCCGGCCCCGGCGCGAACACTGCTTGGGGACGGGGCGTCTTCGCCGCGGCCAGGGCGGCCCGCACGGCGGGTCTCGCTCGCATGCGTTCCAGCCATTCCCAGGTCCGCGGCGTCGCCGATGCATTGACCAGATCCGGCGCCACGTCCGGCAGGGCGGCGGCGGTGGGGAAGACGGCGATGTCGGCAAGGCTGTAGTGATCGCCGGCCAGCCAGTCGGAGGCGCCGAGCGCCGCCTCCATGCGCTCGAGGCGCACGGGCAGGAGGCCCCTGGCGATCTCCAGATCCACCGCATCGAAGCCGGCGAACGCCTTGGCCCAGGCCTGCCGCCGCTCGGGCGGCGCACGGCCCAGCGCCGCCTCAATGACGCTCCGGCGCTCGCCGAGGTCGGCCACCGTACGCGCGATCCCGAGCTTCCAGGCCGCCGGCGCGATGTACTCTTCCACGTACTTGATCCAGACGTTCACCCAGTAGCGGCCCTCGGGCGTGGAGGGCGTGAGCGAAACGGCGGGGAACACCTCCTCCAGGTATTGCAGGATGAAGCCGGTCTCGGTCAGGGGCCGTCCGTCGTGGACCAGCACGGGGACCTGGCCGCAGGGATTCAGCGCCAGGAAATCGGCGGAGAACTGCTCGCCCTTCAGCACGTCGACGTAATGGCCGACGAAGTCGACGCCTTTCTCTTTCAGCAGGATGAGCACCTCGCCGGAATTCGAGGTCGGCTCCCAGTGATAAAGCTCGATCATGCCTCGAGCCCCAGCTTGGCGCGGACCTCGCCCGTGCGCGTGCCGATGAAGCGGCCGAGCGCGAAGGCGTCCTTGATCCCCTGGCGCGCGTGGCAGCGCCGGAACCAGGCCCAGAGGTTCGGGGTCGCCTCTTCCGAGATGTCGTCGCGCATCAGGGGCCAAGAATGCAGGGTGGTCATGGCGTTGAGATCGGCCAGGGAATATACGGGGCCGGCGAGATAGGAGCTCTCACCCAGGGCCGTCTCGAAGGTTCCGATCGCGGAAGTCACCCGACGCCGTGACTCGGCGAGCTCCTCTTCCGACACGCCTCGGTCGAGGATCAGGCGCCAGACCCGGGCCCGTTCCGGCAGAGGGATGCGCGCGACCGCTGCATCCTTCTCCTCTTCGGACATCTGCATCCGCCCGCCGGCGGCCGAGCCGGCCTGCATGGCCAGCGAGGGGTTCAGGTACTCGTCCACGAACCGCATCCACCAGCGCATCTTCCAGCGCAG
>CAZTMF010000235.1:0-5484 GCA_964614675.1 uncultured Caulobacteraceae bacterium
GAGTTGATCTTGGCTTCGTATTCCTGCGCGCGGCGGCTCCACATGGTGCGCTTGACGCGGGCGCGGCCCTTCAGGGTGGTCAGGGCGCGGGTCACGATGTCGCCGGCGGCGAGCGGGCGCAGGCCCGAGCTGCGCGCTTTGCCGGTGGGAACGCGCAGGGTCATCTTTTCGTGGTCGAAGGTGATCACGTAGACCTCGAGGGTCAGACCGGCGACTTCCTGGGTTTCGATTCCCTGGACCTGGCCCACGCCGTGGGCCGGATAGACGACGTGATCGCCGACCGAAAAATCATGACCACTCTTGCTCATCGATAATCCTCTCCGTCTCCCCGCCTTCGGCGGTGGGGCCGCAATGGTCAGCGCCGTAGGCGACAGCACCCCCGCCACACAGGGGCGCGGGACGACAACCTTCGGTGAAGTGGTCTCTAGGACACCTTCCGCCTTTGCTAGGCGCGCCGAATGAGCGGCGTTTCCTTCGATAATACGCAGGGGCTGGGGGAAACCTTGCCTGCGCAGAATTGTCATACCACAAAACCCAGCGCCTTGAAAGGCTTGCAGGGCGAACATCCAGGCACGCCCTCAGTCGCGGGGTGTGCGGGGCCTGTTGACGTTAAGCTTGAGCGGGCGGCTCAGGAGCCCTTGCCGGGCTTGTCGCTGAAGTACTTTTCGAACTTGTCCGTCTCGCGCTCGAACGCCTCGGCGTCCGCCGGCGGCTCGCCCTTGACGGTGATGTTCGGCCAGATCTTGGCGTAGTCGGTGTTGACCTTCAGCCACTTGCCGTCGGGGTCGTCCTCGACGTCCGGCTTGATGGCGTCGACCGGGCACTCGGGCTCGCACACGCCGCAGTCGATGCATTCGTCCGGATGGATGACCAGGAAGTTCTCGCCCTCGTAGAAGCAGTCGACGGGGCAGACCTCCACGCAGTCCATGAACTTACATTTGATGCAGGGATCTGTGACGATGTAGGTCATCGGGGCTCGAGAACTCGCGGGCGGCCTTTCGGGCGCCGGACATTCCAGGCACAGGTCGGCTTGTCAATGCTGCTCGCGGGCGCGGCGAAGCTCGATCGCGCCGACCAGGAAGTCCTCCAGGGCGCGCACGCAGGCCACATCGCCATAGAGGGCGCCCTTGCGGGCGGCGATCTGGGCCTTGATGCGTCCGCGCAGGTCCGGATCGGCGGCCAGGCCCAGGGCGGTTGCGACATAGTCGTCGAGGTCGCGCGCGACCAGGCGCTCCAGGCCCATCAGCTTCAGCATCGCCGCGGTATGGCGGCCTCGCATCAAAGGCGCATCCATGGCGACGATCGGCAGCTCGGCGCCCAGGCTCTCGAGGGTGGAATTGCAGCCCGACCATCCGGGGCTGTCCAGCAGCACGTCGGCCTGGGCGAGGGCGCCCAGGAACCGGGTCTTGTCCATGCGCGGCAGCACCACGGCATGGTCGGCGTAGTCGAGCCCCCGAGCGGCGAAGGCCGCGCGCATGCGGTTCACGAAGCGGGTCTCCGCCTCGCAACGGTGCTGCAGGCCGATGAAGACGAACTGCGCGGCGGGCAGGGCCTCGGCGATGCGCGGATAGATCTCGTCGTATTCCGGCAGGTACTTGGGCAGCGACTGGGCGCACCAGAACACCAGCGCGTCGTCCTTGAGGCCGAACTCCGCACGGCTCACGGCTTCGGGCGCCTCGACGGTGGGCTCCAGCACCACGCCTAGCCCCGGCAGGCGCACCAGCTCCTCTGAATAGCAGGCCTCGGCGCCCTCTGGCTCCATCATGTCGCTGGAGAGGAAGGCGTCGACGGTGGGCAGGCCCGTGGTCTCCGGATGGCCCCACGAGGCGCACTGCACCTGGGCCAGCCGCTGGGCCGCGAGGCGCACGGCGATGGGGTCCATGCCGACTTCCGGATAGATCAGGACGTGCGGTTGGTCGGCCAGGATCGCCTCGCGCCAGGCCTCCGCGCCCACCGGGCCGGTGACGAAGCGGTCGCAGAGTTCTTCCGCCTCATCGGTGCAGGCGTCCCGCAGCTGGCCGGTATAGTAGCCGATCACCTCGAAACGGCTGCGATCGATGCTCTTCAGCCAGCCGCGGATCGGGATCTTCCAGTTGGAGTGCGCCCTGAAGAAGCCGCTGACGATCCCGATGCGGATCCGCTCGCCGGCGCCCGGGAGGGGCGGGGCCGGGATCCCGGGGGTCTGGTCGGCCATGATGCGGCAGATCAGGCGTCCGTAACGGGATTGCAGGTCCCGGTCGTTCTGGCCTTGGTAGGCCAGGTAGAAGGGCTGGCTGGCGCCGACGGCCGCTGCGTAGGCCTCGGGCCTCGGGTCGCGCTCGTAGTCGGCGATCAGGGCGTCCAGACGCTGGGCGTAGCGTTCGCGGCAGGCCAGCATCTCCTCCCGGCTTGCATAACTGAGCTGAAGCTCGGCCATGCAGCGGGCGACCTGGGCGGTGACATCGGTAGGGTCGAGCAGCAGCGCCGTGTCTAGCTCGGCCCGTCCGGCGGCGTCGTCGCCGCGGTCCTTGAGGAGCTGGCCGAGGTTCAGGCGAGCGCGCGGATCGGCGGGCCTGAGGTCGCGGGCGATCCCATGGCACTCCAGCGCCTGGTCGTCCTGCTCGAGCGCGCGCAGCAGGTTTCCGAGATTGGTCCAGGCGTCGGCGAAGCCCCGGTCGAGCTCCAGGGTCTGGCGGTAGAAGATCGCCGCCTCGTCGAGCCGCCCGGACGCCTTCAAGGCGTTGGCCACGTTGTAGCTGGCGCGGGCGGAGTTCGGCTGTCGCGCCAGGACCTGGCAGAACAGGTCGCCCGCCTCGCGCAGGACGCCCCGGCGCATCAGGAGGATGCCCAGACCGGTCATGGCCGGCGTGCAGGCCGCGTCGAGCTCCAGCGCCCGGCGGTAGTTCTGCTCGGCTTCCTCGGCGCGCCCCTGCAGGGTCTGGAGCTCGGCCAGGCCGCAGATGGCCCCAGTGTTGGACGGATCCGCGAGCAGGGCGCGCAGGAAGCAGGGTTCGGCCTCCTCGGTCCGGCCTTGCGCCAGGAGCAGGGCGCCCAGGTTGGCGTGGGCCGCCGCCGACGCCGGATCCGCTTCCGCCGCCCGGCGGATCAGCTCGATCGCCTCCCGCGCCCGCCCCTGGCCCGCACGAAGGACGCCGAGATTGTGCAGCGCCAGCGGGTGGTCGGCGCGCGCGCTCAGCGCCTTTTCATAGAGCCGGGCGGCGAGGTCGACGTCGCCGCCGCTGTGGCTGGCGAGCGCCGCCTCGAGGATCTGGTCGACCTCGTCGGGAGCGCAATTAAGAGGTTCGGCGGACAGCGACATGGCGGGCCTGTGTCGGAAAGATTCGGTCGACCACAGGTCTCCGACGATTTTGGTTAACAGAACCCGGATGCAGGACCTGGAATCGGCTTAGGCTCACCATATGAGCCGGACCGCTCTGCTGATTCGCACCCACTTCGTGGACGAGCACCTGCGCGTCTTCGCAGACCGCCTGAGGAACGAGGGCGTGTTCGACGTCTTCATCCTGGCCGACGAAACCAAGGAGGAGCTGGACTTCGGCGATCTGCCGAAGGTGTCGCTCCGGGCCGACACCGCCTCCGCCCTAGACCTCTACGACGTCCCGCAGAACCTCTACTGGCGGTGCGGCGACTATGGCCTCTACGCGGCCCGCAAGCTGCTCCCCGACTACGACGGTTTCTGGATGATCGAGCC
This sequence comes from uncultured Caulobacteraceae bacterium, assembly GCA_964614675.1. Classification (GTDB taxonomy): domain Bacteria; phylum Pseudomonadota; class Alphaproteobacteria; order Caulobacterales; family Caulobacteraceae; genus JANWHQ01. The sequence continues at coordinate 3,689 of CAZTMF010000235.1, forward strand.
GGACGCCCGGCTGAAGTCGGAGCGCCCCTCCGACATGTTGTCGCGGTTTCCATCCTGCTCGGAGGTCGACTTCCTGGCGGGACGGCTGAGGCCCGCCGAGGCCGACTGGGACTGGGCCCGGACCATGCAGCCCGACGAGGGGCCCGTCTGGCGCTGCCTGTTCGCGGTCGTCCGCGTCTCGGCCGCCGCGCTCGACACCCTCCACGCCGCGCGCCGGCGCGCCTCGCTCCTCCACCGCGCTCGCGGTCGCGGTCCCGAGGCTTGGCCCAACGACGAGGCCTTCGTGGCGTCGACCCTGGCGCGCCTGGGGTTCGCCTGCCGCGACCTCAACGACTTCGGCCAGATCTATGACGAGGCCGGCTTCTCGTTCTGGCTGCCGATCTCCGAGCGCGAGTTCGACACGAGCGGACGGGACGGCTGGCTCTATCACCCGGTGCTGAGCGGCCAGCCCTATTTCCTCAAGCTGTGCCGCCTCGCCATGCGTCTGGGCGCTCTGGACGAGCTGGAGCTGATCGTCGAGCGGCAGATCGGCGCCGAGTGGTCCGCCGACGAGGCCAGGGCGCATCGGCGAGCCATCGATTTCCTGCGCACCCAGCGCGATATCGCGACCGCCGGGCCGCCGCTCGCGGCCGAATAGCCCGGCAATTCTTGCCTCGCCGTCCGGGCAGGACGGCGCGGGGCCATCGCATCGCTCGAATATCCCTAATTTTGGCTGTGCGCGGGCGGCAGTTCTTGCCGGGTCCGTTAACCATCAGGCAGAAATTGCCGGCCATTCACCTTGTCTAAGATGGGGTTAATTCCAATATTTTCAAATAGATAGTCCGGAATCTGGGTGTCCCACTTTGGCCCGGCGATTGCTTGGTCCCGGGCGGGCAAAAAGCCCTCGGCAGTCAAAATGACGCCGGACAGCCAAAAGGACCAAGTCATGTCGCTGAATAGCGTCAATACCAACGTTGGGGCGATGATCGCCCTCGAGAACCTGAACGCCACCCAGACCCAGCTCCAAAAGGCCCAGAACCAGATCAACACGGGCCTGAAGATCGCTTCGGCGAAGGACGACGGCTCGACCTGGGCGATCGCCCAGAACCAGCGCGCCCAAGTGCTCTCGCTGGACTCGGTCAAGAACTCTCTGTCCCGCGGCCAGTCGGCCCTGGACGTGGCGATCTCCGCCGGCACCTCGATCTCGGACCTGCTGTCGCAGATGAAGGCCCTGGCCCTCTCCGCGTCTGACCAAGGCCTGAACACCACCGACCGCACCGCTCTGAACGATCAGTTCCAGTCGCTCCGCGACCAGATCACCACGATCGTGACCAACGCCGACTTCAACGGCACCAACATCATCAAGAGCGGCGGCACGACGATCTACGCCCTGGCCAACGCCGACGGCACCTCCAAGATCACCGTGGCGGCGGAAGACCTGTCGCTGGCCGGCTCGAATGTCGGCCTGACCGCGACCTCCACCCTGGGTACGGCCACGACCGCCGGCACCATGGTGGGCACCCTGCAGACCGCCCTCGACAATGTGTCGGCGGCGCTCGCCAAGCTGGGTACGGGGTCCAATGCGCTCAACACGCACATGACCTTCATCACCTCGCTTCAGGATAGCCTGAACAGCGGTATCTCGAACCTCGTCGACGCCGACCTCGCGAAGGAAAGCGCCACCCTCCAGGCGCTGCAGACCAAGCAGCAACTGGGCGTGCAGGCGCTCTCGATCGCGAACTCCTCGACGTCGATCCTGCTCAGCCTGTTCCGGTAACGGATGTGAGGCGGGTCCTTCGGGGCCCGCCTCCGCCACC
>CAZTMF010000236.1:0-5480 GCA_964614675.1 uncultured Caulobacteraceae bacterium
CCTCGGGCTGGCAAGCCAACGCCGCCGTGCCGCCGGCCCTGTTCGCTGCGGGAGAAGGCCCGGCGCTCGTCTTCGCCGACCGGTTGGTGCACGCCAGCCTCCACCACGGCTGCCAGGCGGCCGGCGTCAAGCAGATCCGCTTCCGCCACAACGACCTGAACCATCTGGAACAGCTCCTGTCCGAGCGCGTGGACGAGCCCGGCCGGCGCTTCATCCTGACCGAGAGCGTGTTCAGCATGGACGGCGACGAAGCCGATGTCGGCCGCCTCGCCGACGTCGCCGAGCGCTGGAACGCCTTCGTCTATCTGGACGAAGCCCACGCCACCGGCGTCCTCGGGCCGAGGGGCATGGGGCTTTCGGGCCTTCAGCCCGGGCGCATCGACCTCGTCATGGGCACCTTCTCCAAGGCGATGGGGAGCTTCGGGGCTTATGTCGCGGGCTCCAGGGCGATGATCGACTACCTGGTGAACGCCTGTTCGGGCTTCATCTACACCACCGCCCCGCCGCCACAGATCCTGGGCGCCATCGACGCGGCGCTGGACCTCGTGCCCGGCATGGACGCCGAACGGGCGCATCTTCGGGCCCTGGCCGATCGGCTGCGCGCCGGCCTCGCCGAGGCCGGGATCGCTGCCCTGGCGTCCACCACCCAGATCGTCCCGGCCGTCGTCGGCGAGGAGGCGGACGCACTGGAGGCCGCCCGTCGCCTCGAAGCGGAGGGTTTGCTGGCCGTGGCCATCCGCCCGCCGACGGTGCCCAAGGGCTCCAGCCGCCTCCGCTTCGCCCTCTCCGCGGCGCATTCGGCCCGTGACATCGAACAACTTCTGGCCGCGGTCGGGGCCGCGTGGCCGTCGAGGCGCGCGGCGTGAACGACCATTCCGTGCGCCTCAGGCGGGCGTTCGACGCCGCCGCAGACACCTATGACGCCGCAGCGCCCGTGCAGCGCGCCGTGGCGCAGCGGCTGGCGGAGAAGATCGCGGCCCTGCCCCTGCCGCCGCGACCCCGGATCCTGGAGATCGGCTGCGGCACCGGCTTCCTGACCGCCGCGCTCCGGGACCGCATCTGGGGCGCCGACTGGCTGGTCACCGATCTCTCGCCGCGGATGCTGGACGTCTGCCGGACGCGGGTCGGGACCGGGTCGGGCATCGCGTTCCAGATCCTGGATGGCGAGCGGCCTGACCGCGACGGCCGTCGGTTCGACCTCGTCTGTTCGAGCCTGGCTTTCCAATGGTTCGATGATCTGGAGGCGGCGCTCGGCCGGCTCTCCGACCTGTTGGCCCCGGACGGCTGGCTGGCCTTCTCGACCCTGGCCGAGGGAACTCTGGCCGAATGGCGGCAGGCCCACACAGTCCTGGATCTGGACTGCGGCGCGCCCGACCATCCGAGCTCCCTGACCCTGGCGGAGATGCTCGGTCCGCGCGGGCGGATCGAGACCGAGACTGTGGTGCAGGCGCACGCCGACGCCCGGGCCTTCCTGGACGACCTCAAGGCCATCGGCGCCGCTTCCTCCCCGCCGGGCCGGCGGCCGCTGGCGCCCGGCGACCTGAAGAGGGTGATGCGCCGGTTCGACGAGGCGGGATCGTCGGTCCGCTACGAGATCGCCTATGGCTTCCGCCGTCAGCGGGCCGAGCGCCTGCGCGGCGTCTTCGTCACCGGCACCGACACCGGGGTCGGCAAGACCGTGGTCTCGGCCTGCCTCGCGAAGGCCTGGGGCGCCGACTACTGGAAGCCGGTGCAGACCGGTCTCGCGGAAGAGACGGGGGACACGGCCACTGTCGCCGCCCTGGCCCAGCTGCCGGCCGCTCGGCTGCACCCGCCGGCCCATGAGTTCGCTCCGCCGGTTTCACCACATCTGGCGGCCGAAGAGGCCGGCGCCCGCATCGACCTTCAAAGCCTGGAGCTTCCGCCGTCGGGCCGCCCGGTCGTCGTCGAGGGCGCAGGCGGGACGCTGGTCCCCTTGAATGAGCATCAGTCCATGCTGGACCTGATGGCCCAGCTGGACCTGCCGGTCGTGCTGGTGGCCGCGAACCGGCTGGGGGCCATCAACCAGACGCTCCTGAGCCTGGAAGCGCTGCGCGCGCAGGGCCTGGAGGTGCTGGGCGTGGTGCTGACCGGCGAGCCGTTCGGCGACAACCGGGCCGCCATCGCGCATCACGGCCGCGTCCGCATCCTCGCCGAGCTGCCTCATGCACTGCGCATCGACGTCGGCCAGATCGCGACCTGGGCATCCGTCTTCCCTGCTCTCGACGACTGCCTCCCCTAGGCTGTCGACGGCGCCGCGGCTTTGCGGCTACGGTCAGGGCGGCTGACAATCAGAAGAGCGGCCGGGGAGGAAGACTATGGGCAGGACTCTGGTGTGGAGCGCGGCGGCAGCCGCCTTGACCTTGGCGGCGGCCGGCGGTTCTGCGCCCGCCAAGGCTGATCCGATCCCGATCGGGGTCGAGTGCGACCGGGCCTGCCTGCAGGGCATGGTCGACCAGGTGCTGGCGGCCATGGTCGCCCACGACGCCAAGCGCCTGCCGCTGTCGGCGGACTTCCGCTACACCGAGAATGGCCAGGAGCTGGCCACGAACGACGGTTTCTGGGGCACCGCCAGCGGCGAGGGCGCCTACAGGCACTACTTCCTGGACCCGCGCACCCAGCAGGCCGCCGTCTTCGCGGTGATGAAGGAGAACGGGACCAACACCGACATCGTCGGCATGCGCATCAAGTTGGAAGGCAAGAAGATCAGCGAGATCGAGGCGGTCTTCTCGCGCACCGGCCTCGGCACCGCCGGACCCAACGGCGCGGCCAACCTCGAGGCCACGGGCAAGCCCGATCCGGTCTGGGTGAACGACAACCCGGACCACGCCCACCGTGAGGACATCATCCGCACGTCCAACAAGTACTTCACCTACCTCGAGAACGACGACGGCAAGGGCGACTACTCCTTCTTCGCCGACGACTGCTGGCGCTTCGAGAACGGCATCCAGACCACATCGGGGCCCCACCCGGCCCCGCCGCGGCCGCCGCCCGCCCCTGCCCCGGGCGCGGCTCCCGCCGCAGCGCCGGCGCCCCGGCCGGGCCCGAGCCCGTTCTCGCTGAGCTGCAAGGGCGGCTTCCAGACGGGCACCCTGCAGGTGGTGACCCGTATCCGCGACCGCCGGTTCCCGGTCGTCGACGAGCAGACCGGCGCGGCCTTCGCCTTCGGCTTCTTCGACCACAACGCCCAGGTTCACGACTTCATCCTGGCCGATGGCAGCCACATGCATGGCGGCCTGCAGGCGCCCTTCACCTGGGAGATCGCCGAGGCCTTCCGCATCGAGAAGGGCAAGATCAAGGTCGTGGAAGCGGTGATCAACAACGTCCCCTACGGCATGAAGGCCGGCTGGGACGGGCATTGATCTAACCGCCGCCTGAGTCCCCCGCTTGAAGCGGGGGACGACGGTGGCTCACCACCCCGATTTCGACCCGTAGGGTACGGTGTTCAGCACCGCCTCGACGCGCATGATTTTGCCGTCCTGGATCTTGAACAGCTCCGTGATCTCGAAGCTGAAGGGTACGGTCATGTCGGGCGGCGCCGGCGCCGCATTCGCGCTCCCCGCCAGGGCGAGCCTGAACGCCGCCGCGGCGGTCAGACCGACCCAGCCCCTCATGAAGCCTCCCCCAGGGATCTCAGGCACCCTGATGCTTGGGCGCTACCTTAGGCGAGCGTTCGGCGCAGACAATGCCGCTTCAAACCGCGCCGCGCAGGGAGGGAATGGCGAAGCGGCCGCGGTACTCGGCAGGGGTCATGCCGGTCGACCGTTTGAACAGGGCGCGGAAAAAGGCGGCGTCCTCGTAACCCACCTCGGCGCTGATGATCTGGATGGGCTTGCCCTCGCGCTCCAGCATGGCCTTGGCGAGCTCGATGCGCACCTGCTGCTGATAGGCTCCGGGCAGCCGGCCTGTGGAGGCCTTGAACCGCCGGGCGAGGGTGCGCGGGCTCATGCCCACCGCCTCGGCCAGGGTCTCGAGGGTGATGTTCTCGCGGCAGCGCGTCTGGAGCAGGATCTCGGCCCGTCGCACGCCGTCATCGTCGTGGTCCGGCGAGAGGGGCAGCACCGCATAGCCGCTTTGGTTCACCCGCGGCATGCCGAGCAGCAGCGACCTTGCGCATTCCAGCGCGACCTGATGGCCGCAGAGCTTCTCCACCAGATAGAGGCTGACATCGGCGGCGGCGGTCACCCCGCCGCTGCACAGGAGGCGCGCCTCCTCGGTGACCATCATCTCCGGCCGCCAGAGCACCTGCGGATAGCGGCGCTCGAGCTGGGCCGAGAGGGCCCAGTGGGAGGTCGCCACCCGCCCGTCGAGCAGGCCGGCCTCGGCCAGATAAGCCGCCCCCACGCAGACCCCGGCGAGGAACGCCCCGTCGGCGTACTGGCGGCGCAGCCACGGCACCAGGGCGCTGTTGGCCACCATCTTCTCGTCGATCTGGAGCCCCGAACTCGGGATCACCACGATGTCCGTCCGGCCTATCGCCTCGATGGAAGTCTCCGGCGTGATCCCGATGCCGTAGGGGCTGCGGATCGGCCGGCCGTCGATGGAGGCGGTGGTGACCCGGAAGCGGGGCGCGGGGGGGCGGCCCTGCAGCTCGGGCCAGAGCGCCCCCGCGGCGTGAAAGATCTCGATCGGCATCACCGCCGTTGAGGTGAAGCCGTCGTCCAGCAGCACGACCGTGACGTCGAGCCGCCGGACCTCCGCGTCGTTGGCCTGGTCCACCGCCGACCTCCCGCCGCGATCCTAGGCCTGGGCCGTGGATGGGTCGATGGTGACGGGCGCCTCGGTGATCCGGCTGGCGGGAAAGCCGCTCAACCGCGCATGCTCGCGGATCACTTCCTCGTCCTCGGCCAGGTAGATGCAGAAGGTCTTGTCCTGGGTCACGAAGGACTCCAGCCACTTGACCCTGGGGCCCAGCTTGGCGAGGGCCTCATTGGAGGTCGCGGCCGCACCGCGGAGCTGCTCGGCGTTCAGCTGGCCGACGCCGGGGATTTCCCGCTCAATCACGTATCGCTTCATGCTCTGTCTCCTTGGTCTCTGAGCTGAGGCGAGAGTGGCCCGGCAGGGTCCCGACGGGCAGGTGTCGATCATGACATTGAACAGGGGCGATCCTGCCAAAGCGGGTGTCGGCGGGCCGCTTGCCATCATCAGAGACCCTGTGCTTTCTGCGCGCGGCGGAGCGCGTTAGGCGAAAGTGTGTGCGGTTTCGTCGCCCGAACGCGCTCCAAGAAGGGTATCGGGAGCACGATTTCCAACGTGCTCCAGGGAGAGCTCACCAATGGCGAAGATCATGGTCACCGTCGCGCCGACGGGCGGGATGTCGATGAAGAGCGCGAACCCGGCCCTGCCCACCCAACCGGATGAGATCGCCGACGACGTAACTAGGTGCTGGAAGGCCGGCGCCGCGATAACCGCCATCCACGCCCGCCGCCCGGACGACCAGGCGACCTGCAACGCCGACATCT
>CAZTMF010000237.1:0-5421 GCA_964614675.1 uncultured Caulobacteraceae bacterium
AATCAGGGCCCCGAGCGAGCCCGCGGCCACGGCCACCCACGCCGCCGCGTCGGCGTTGGCGGGCCTGGCGGCGCCGGCCATATCCTGGGAGCTCATGACGCCGACCGGGTGTCGACCTTGGCGGTGGCCGAAAGGCCGGGCACCAACACCTTCTGCACCTCGGGCGTCGCCTGGATGCGGATCCGCACCGGCACGCGCTGGACGATCTTGGTGAAGTTTCCGGTGGCGTTCTCGGGCGGCAGCAGGGCGAACTGGGCGCCGGTGCCGGGGGCGAAGCTGTCGAGCACGCCCTTCAGGGTCTTGCCGCCCAGGGCGTCGACCTTGATCGTGACCGGTTGGCCCGGCCGCATCCGCCCGATCTGGGTCTCCTTGAAGTTGGCGACCAGATAGATCGAATTGGTCGGCACCACGGTCATCAGCCGCGCGCCGGCCGTCACGTACTGGCCAAGCTGCACGGACTTGTCGCCAACGCGGCCGGAGATGGCGCTGGTCAGGACGGTGTCCTGGAGGTTCAGGCCGATCTGCCTGGCGTTGGCTCGGGCGCCCTCGAGCTGGGCGGCGGCCTGGCCGATCTGGGCCTTCAGGGTCGCCACCTGCCGCTCGGCGGCGGCGACGGAGGCGGCGCTGGCGGCCGTTGTCTGGACGGCCTGGTCGCGGGTGTTGGCGAGCTGCTGCAGCTTCTCGGGCGTGTCGGCGCCGCTGGCGGCCAGGGGCCGGTAGCGTTCGACCTCGGCGGCCGCGAAGGCCGCGCCGGTCCTGGCGCCAGCGAGCTGCGCGCGCGCCTGGGCGATCACCGATTCCTGCTGGGCGAGCTGCGCCCTGGCGACCTCGAGATCGGCGGCGCGGGCGTCCACGGTCGCCTGGGCCTGGTCGGCGCCGGCGGCGTAGGTGCGCGAGTCTATCCGCACCAGCGGCTGGCCGGCCGCCACCTGCTGGTTGTCGGTCACCAGCACCTGGGTGACGTAGCCCTGGACCTTGGGCGCGACCACCACCTGGTCGGCCCTGAGATAGGCGTCGTTGGTGCTCTGCACGAAGCGGCCGGTCGTCCACCAGTTGTAGGCGCCCACGCCGGCCAGAAGCGCCAGGGCGGCGGCGCCCAGGACGAGCGCGACCCGCCCGACGCCCGGCCGTGAGCGGCCGTTCCCGGCCGCCGGAATTTCAGTGGATCTGGCCTCGGCGGAGGCCGCGAAAGCGGCGGCGTCGTCCGGCATGTCCCGGCTCCCATTGGAAAGTATGCCGAGTGGAACTAATTAGAGCCGGAATGTATGTCAATTGGCATAAATTGAATTTTGTGCGTCAATAGAAAAAAGGGAGACGACGTTCATGGGAGCGGTCGGGCCACGCCGCAGACCAGCCGAAGGCGGCTACGCGAGAGGCGAGGAAACGCGCCTGCGCATCATCGAGACCGCCATCCCCCTGTTCGCCCGGCTCGGCTTCGAGAACACCTCCACGCGGGAGATCGCGACCGAGGCGGGGGTGAACCCGCCCGCGCTGCAATACTATTTCGACAGCAAGGAAGGCCTCTACCGGGCCTGCGCCGAGCACATCGCCGGTTTCGTCACCTCGATCCTGGATCCGGAGATCGAGCGGGCGGAGCGCCTGCTGCGCGACGGGGAACCGCCCCAGGCCCTCATCGAAGGCTACTGCGGCATCATCTCGGCCATGGGCGAACTGTTGTTCTGCCGTCCGGAGGCGGCCAGCTGGTCGCCGATGCTGGCCCGCGAGCAGGCGGGCCACGGGCCCGAGATCGCCTACAACATCATGCGCGAGCGCTTCCTGGACCGGTTGAACCAGACCTGCGCGGCCCTGTTCGCCGCGATCAGCGGACGTCCCGTCGACGCGCCGGAGACCCTGCTGCGCATGCTGGCGGTCAACGGCCAGCTGAAGTCGTTCCACATCGGTCGGCGGGACCTCTTGAGCTGCCTGGGCTGGGACGACATCAGCCTCGAGCACGGCCGCTTCATCAAGGCGGTGATCGTCGACCAGACCCGCGTCCTGCTGACGGCCGAGGCGCGCGCCTCGGGCGCGGACGTCCAGGGCTAGCGACTACCAGCTCCATCCCGGCGGGTGGGGCGTGACGTCGCCGTCCAGGTCGATCATCACCTCGTCGACATAGCACCAGCCCCAGCCGTCGGGCTCGTAATAGGCCTCCATCACCGGGTGGCCGGTGGCGTGGAAATGCCCCGTGGCGTGCCGGCCGACCGACTGGTCGCAACAGCCGACATGGCCGCAGACGCGGCAGATCCTGAGGTGGACCCACGTCTGGCCAGTCTTGAGGCATTCCTCGCAGCCGTCGGCCGAGGGCTTCACCTGGGCGAACATGCCGAGATGGGTGCAGCTCATGCGGCGGCTCCCTGCTGGACGGCCGGCTTGGCCGCATGGTCGGCGAGGTAGGCGTGGATCTGGGCCACGACAGCGGCGCCTTCGCCGACGGCGGCCGCCACGCGCTTGGTGGATCCCGAGCGGACGTCGCCGATGGCGAAGACCCCGTCCAGGCTGGTCATCAGCCCGGGAGGATCCTCTTCGCCCGGCCGCGCCGCGCGGCCCGTCAGAATGAAGCCCTTAGCGTCGATAGCGGCGTCGCATCCCTTCAGCCAATCGGCGCAGGGATCGGCGCCGACGAACAGGAAGAGGTGGCGGAGAGGGTGTTCGCCAGTCTCGCCCGTGCTGTGGTTGCGCCAGGCGATGCGGCTGAGGACGCCGCCTTCGTCGACATCGAGCCGCTCCACCTCGGTATGGACCTTGAGCTCGATGTTCGATTGGGCCGCGATGCGTTCGATCAGATATTGCGACATCGTCGTGTCGAGCGGACGGCGCACCAGCATCCAGACCTTGGCGGCGACGCTCGAAAGGAAGACCGCCGCCTGGCCCGCAGAGTTGCCGCCTCCCACCAGCGCCACCTCCTGACCCGAGCAGAGGGCGCCTTCAACGCGAGAAGCCCAATAGTGGACGCCGTCGCGCTCGGCCTCGGTCAGGCCCGGGAAGGGCGGACGACGGTAGTCGGCGCCGGTCGCGACGACGACGGCGCGCGCCTCGATCGCAGTTCCGCCGTCCAGATCGAGGCGATAGCTGTCGGCGCCGGTGCAATCGAGCCGACGCACCACGCTGGGGATGACGATATCGGCGCCGAACTTCTGGGCCTGGTTGAAGGCGCGCCCGGCCAGGGCCTGGCCAGAAATGCCCGTCGGAAATCCCAGATAGTTCTCGATCCGCGAGGACGCGCCGGCTTGGCCGCCGAAGGCGCGGGATTCCAGCACCACCACGGACAGCCCCTCGGACGCCGCGTAGACGGCGGTGGCCAGGCCCGCCGGGCCGGCGCCGACCACCGCCACATCGTAACGTCGCTCCGGATCCAGCTCGGGCAGGAGACCGACGCCCTTGGCCACCTCGCGATCGCTTGGGTTGCGCAGCGTCTTGCCGCTGGGGCAGAGCACGATCGGCATGTCGCTCGGCTCCGGCTTGAGGCAGGCCAGGAGCGCATCGGCGTCGTGCTCGGCGGCGGGGTCGAGCACCCGGTGCGGGATGGCGTTGCGCATCAGGAAGTTCTGCAAACGCACCAGGCCGGGGTGACCGGGAGGTCCGATCAGCACCGGTCCGCCAGCCCCGGCCTGGATCAGCCCGACCCGGCGCAGGATCAGGGCCCGCATAACGCGCTCGCCGAGCTCGGCCTCGGCGATCACCAGTCCGCGCAGCCCGGCCGGGGGGATGATCAGGGCTTCGATCTCGGTCTCGGCGCGGACGTCGACGAAGGCGGCGCGGCCCGAAAGCTGGCCCACTTCGGCGACGAAGTGCCGCTCGCCATAGGTCCGCACCAACTCGTCGTGCCCGAGGCCGTCGCGGCGCGTCACGTCGACCCGGCCCTGCAGCACCACCGCCATGCCGAACCCCGCCTCACCGGCCCGGACCAGATAGTCGCCGACGGCGTAGCGGCGGACTTCGCCGAACCGACGCAGCCGATCGATCTCGTGCTCGGTCAGCGGGAAGTACATCTGCTCCCGCCGTGCCTTCACGACGGGCGGTGCATATTCAGCCATGGCGGTCGTCCCTTGCCTCGGGCGAACCGGACCACCGTGGAACGAGGGTGTCCAGTAGGGCAAGGCCCCCGGTCGTCACTCGGCCGGCCGGATGACCTCCTTGCCGTCCTTGATGTCGATGCGCTTGTCGAGCTCGCAGTAGTAGGGATCGAAGCGGTCGATGTAGGTCACCCGGTGAAAGCCGAGGGTGACGGTCCATGGCCGGGTGAAGGCCACCGGGTCCTCGATGGTCATCCGATCTTCCAGGGCGTCTTTGCCGGTCATCCGGATGCGCTCGGTGAAGCGCGCCTTCTTCGAATAGGACGCCATGCCGAGGAATCTGTCGGGTCCGGTCGTGCGGGCGACCGTGTCCACCACCAGGGTCTGGTCCTCCCAATGGCCGATGGAATGGCCGGTGATGGTCGGCCAGAGATCCGCCGGATGTCTACGGCCGTCCGTGTAGATGTGGCGGTAGGTGCCGTCGGCGCCGGTATAGACCGTCTCCTCGGGGCTTGCGATCAGCGCGAAGGGCTGGGGCGACTCCATGGTGGCGGGGAAATCGATCACGCACCCCTTGGTGGCGGCCGATGCCGAGGCTTTCAGGCGCTTCTGGTAATCGGCCTCCCACGCGGCGTTGTACGGCGGATGGCCGGCGAACTTCAGCTTGAGGAACTCCTTGTCGCCGTCGGCGAAGTGGCCACTCACCTCGGCTTCGATGTTGTCGGCGACCCACATGCCCGACCAGTCCGGCAATCGCGAGAACGCCTTCACCCGCGCAGGCGTGTTCTGGGCCGCGAGGGCGGAGGTGAAGGTCAGGACCGCCAGCGCCGTCAGCGCGGCTCCGCGAAGGACGCCTTTCCTGGATGACCTCATCTCAGTGGCCCTTGCCGACCGGCTGGCCGTCCGCGCCGACAGCCGAGACGAACAGGCCGCCCTTGGACCCGTCCCGCGTGGGATTGAACACGACGGTGATCTTGTCGCCGGGCTTGAGGATCGCCGGCCGCCAGCCGCCTCGATAGAGCTCGATGGGGGCGCCCATCTCGATGCTCCACTCGAGGGGCCCGGCGTCGGACGGCGCCATCACCTGCAGCCAGCAGTGCGGGCTGGTCCACTGCAGCTCCTTGACCGTGCCGCTCACGGTCGAGGTCTTGGTCCGGTCGAACATGGACGCCGAGTGATGGGCCTGGGCTGGCGCGGTCATCGCCAGGGCGGCGGCGGCCGGCGGAAGCCACAGGAGTCGGCGCGGCGCCTTCGTTCTTGTCATGTTCGTCTCCCCCGAACACGGATTGAGTAACATGTTATCCGACCGATTGCAGCGGGACGGCCATCAGCGGCGGCGGCCCTCCAGGCAATGAAAAGGGGCCCGGCGAACCGGGCCCCTTCCCTTACTCTGAGACGCTTCGATCTG
>CAZTMF010000238.1:0-5408 GCA_964614675.1 uncultured Caulobacteraceae bacterium
GGACCTCAAGATCCTGATCACCGTCTCGCCGGTGGCGATGAACACCACCTTCACCGGCGGGGAGGTGCTGGTCGCCAACACCTATATGAAATCGGCCCAGCGGGCGGCGGTGGAGGCCTTCGTCCGCGGCCACGACAACGTCGACTATTTCCCGAGCTTCGAGAGCGTCGTGCTGTCGGACCGCCGCCGCGCCTGGCGCGAAGACCAGGCGCACGCCTCCGACGAGATCGTCCGGCTGAACGTGCTCAGGATGGTCGAAGCCTACGCCGATCCCGACGAGTCCACCGACGACCTCCAGGCCTCGCGTGCGACCGAAGCCTTCGCCCTGGTCCAGACCGCCCGCGAGGCGGCGGGGCTCGATGCGCCGGACGAGGCGATCGCGGCCTATCGGGCGGCCGTCGAGGCGGCCCCCACCGAGGCCCTGATCCTCCTGGAGTTCGGCCGCTTCCTCTACGAGCAGCAAATGAACGTCGAGGCGGCGGAGTTGATCGAGGCCTCCACCCGCTGCGGCTCCGGCGGCTATGGCGGCTTCTACTATTTGGCCCAGGTCCTTTATGCCTCGCGACGGTTCCCGGAGGCGGCCGAGGCAGCGGCCAAGGCCCGCGAGTTCCAGCCGACCCGCCCCGGCGTCGTCGATCTCTCCGCCAATATCGCGCGCAAGCTCGGGCGGCTCGAGGAGGCGATCGAGCTCTCGGAACTGCACCAGCAGCTGGAGCCGGGATCGGCTCCGTCGCGCGAACGGCTGCAGGATCTGCAAGGCCAGCTGGAGGCCCAGCGCGCCGGCGCAGGCAAGCGCGAGAGCGTCAAGGCGATCCTGACCGGGGCGGCCAGCGCGCGCAGGCGCGCCCGGGGCTGAGCCAACGCCGGGCGCATCAGGCTTGGAATGGGATGCGAAGGTCCTTCGTCGGGAGTACGTTGGCCGTGAACGAGGACCCGCCTGGGGCAGCGTCGGATACGGCGCTGAACGGGTCTCGCCCGGACAGGACGAGGAAACAGGCGTGATGAAGATGATCGGCGTTCGAGCCATGCTCCTTGGAGCCCTGCTCGCATTCGGCGGGGCAGATGCAGCCTTGGCGCACCACTCCTTCGGGGCGGAATTCGACCAGGACAACCCGGTCGTCCTGGATGGCACAGTCACCAGGTTCGAATGGTCGAACCCGCATTCGAAGATCCACCTCGATGTGGTGAACCCGAAGACCGGCCAGCGCGAGCACTGGCGGATCGAAGGCGGCGCGCCAAGCGCGCTCCTGCGCCGGGGCTGGACCCGGGAATCGCTTCCGGCCGGCACGCACATCGTCGTGAAGGCCTTCCGCGCGTGGGACGACGACACCCGGGCCAGTGCGGCGGAGATCAGCTTCCCGAATGGAGCCAGGATGTCCCTGGGCAATCCGCAGGCCGAGAGCGCCCAGGCGGCCGCCGCGCGGCGTCATCGACCTTAGGGGTGACGGCGTTCAGAACGTCTTGGTCACGGTGAACCGGGCCGAGATCGGCTCGAGCGGATGGACCTGATAGTCGGTCACGCCCTCCAGCGGCTCTCCTGGCAGGCGTGCGGTGTAGTAGAACGCCGCCGCGTTCGCCTTGGAATTCAGCAGGTTGAAGATGCTGACCTGCAGCTTGAGCTTGGGCGTGACCTTGTAGCCGACATCGAGATTCACCTCGCTGTAGCCCTTGTCCTCGGGCGACCGATCACCGTCGCTGATCGGATAGGCGCCCAGCCGGCGCCACTGCAGGCCGCCGTACCAGGGACCGAGATTGTCCACCAGCACGCCGAACGAACCGATGAAGCTAGGCGCATTGGAGATATAGGGCCCGTCGAGACCGAAGGACGCCAGGTCGCCCTGGTAACGCGCCTTGGAGAAGGCCAGGTCGGTGTTCAGCTCCAGCCACGGAGTCGGATGGTACTGGGCCGAGATCTCGACGCCCTCCCGTCGGCTGGGCGCCGACGCCTCGTCCTGGCCGACGTCGGCGTTGTAGGTCAGCTCCGAGCGAAAATCCTCCCGGAACAGCGCCACCTGCACCGCGAGATGCGGAACGATGTTGGTGCGAAGCCCGACTTCCTCCCCGGTCGTCGAGGCCAGCAGCGGCGTCGGACCCGCCGTTCCCGTAAAGCCTTCGAGCGGCACGGTGCCGAACACCCCGCGCACGTCGTCCGAATGGAAGCCACGGCCGGCGCTGAGATAGAGCTCTGTCTTGTAGAAGGGCCCCAGCGCGATGCTCGCCTTGGGCTGGGGAAGGAACTGGTGGCCGGCGCCTGAGAACCCGTTGATCAGGCTGTGGTCCGAGGCCCAGTAGTACTCTTCGCGAAAGCCGAGGATGGTCCTCAGCCATGGCGTCCAGCGGGTCGTGTTCTCGACGTAGGGGGCGAGGTCGAGCAAACGAACCTTGTCGGCCTCGCAGTTGAAGTTCGTCGCCGGGACCTGGATGGCCGGCCCGCTGGCCTGTTCGACCGAGCAATAGTCGAGCGGCGTGCGCCGAAGGGTGTGCTTCTTGTCCAGGTCGATGTCGTCATACCGGACCTGGACCCCGAACGTCGTATCGGTCGGGATCGGCCCCACCCTCATCGACCGACTGTAGGTCCCCTGCCCGCCCAGCACCGTGCGGCCTTCGTCCTGCTCCTCCTGGTCTCCGTTCACCGGATCGTCGAGGTAGTGGGTGAAATCGTTCCACAGGGTCATGGTGCTGCGGACGGCGTAGGCGCTGAGGTTCAGTTTCCAATCCTCGCCCACGGCCCGGTAATCGCCCGACAGGCTGAAACGCTGCGACTTCGAGAGGTCCGATGGGTCCAGCGTGCCGTAGCGGCCGATCAGACCATCCTGGAAAGCCCTGAGCGGCTGATCGGTGAGCAGCCGGCCGACGCTCTGGTAGTACATGCCGGTCAGGCTGAAGCCCTGCATGTTCGAGCCGTGGCTGTAGCGCGTCGCGACCTGGATCTTGCGGAAGTCGCCCGGCGGGTCCCACGGTCCGTCGACGTGGGCCACGTCGAGGGCGGCCCACACCCGGTCGTCTTGGCCAAGATCATGGGTGCCCCCGACGAACACCTCCTCGTCGCCGAAGGTGCCGATGGCGCCGGAGATCTGGGTGGGAAGCTCATCGAGCAGCCTGACGTGGGCCGAGCCCACGGCTCCGGAATCCCCGACGGCGGCGTAGTAGGGTCCCTTGGTGTAGTCGAGGCCACTGACGATCTGGGACATCAGGAAATTCTGGTCGGAATATCCCTGGCCGTGGGCGTTGGTCGGCCGGTTCACCGGCATGTTGTCGACATAGGTCGCGAAGTCGGTGCCGTGGTCGAGATTGAAGCCCCTGATCAGATACTGGTTGGCCTTGCCCTCGCCCGAGTGAATGGTGACCACCAGGCCCGGCACCGTTTCGTAGAGCTGGCCGATGCGGGCGATGGGGCGAAGCTCCACCTCCTTCTGGGTCACCGAGCCTTGGCTGGCGGTTTCCGCCCGGCCCAGCAGGTTGAGGCGTGAGGCGGTGACGACCACCTCCGTCACCGTCTTGGATGGCGATGCCTTTTGAGCCGCCGTGTCAGGCGTGGCCCCTACCGTCGGCTGGGCGAATGCGGAACTGGCGAGCAGCCACAGCACAAGCGGGGCGGCGGCGAAGCGGGGCGCGATACGTGCGAGAGGTTTTGTTGACACGTTCAATTCCTACGCGCCGACCTGGTCCAGCCCTCGCAGGACCAGGAACGCAACGTGGCCTCTTGGTTCAGGGTTATGCCCGCCGAACACCGAGCAGGCGTTTCAGGGCCTCGAGCTGCTCGTCCTGCGGCTCGTCGGGCGGGACGATCTCGAAGAAGCCCCGCTTGCGGTCGACCAGATAGACGGCGGTGGAATGGTCCATGCTGTAGCCGCCGCCCGGCAGCGGCGCCTTCTGGTAGAAGACGCTGTACTCCTTGGCCGCGGTGGCCACCGCCGCGTCCGAGCCGGTCAGACCCTGGATGCGGGGATCGAAGGCCGAGAGGTACTGCTTCAGCTGCCTCGGCGTGTCGCGCGCCGGATCGACGGTGATGAAGGCCACGTTCAACCGGTCCGCCTCGGGGCCCAGGGCCTTCATCAGCACGGTGAGCCGCGCCAGGGTGGTCGGGCAGGCGTCCGGGCAGAAGGTGTAGCCGAAGAAGACCACCGTAGGCTTGTCCAGCAGGTCCTTCTCGCGGACGGTCCGGCCGTTCTGGTCGATCAGCTCGAACTTCGCGGGGATCCGGGCCGAGCCGCCCGCTCCGCCTGAGCGCAGCTGGGCGAACATCAGGCCGAGGCAGATGGCGACGACGGCAGCGGCGGCCACGGCGCCTGCGATCAGCAGCCTGCGCATCACCGGCCCCCACCCATGTCCATGTGATCCATGTGCTCATGCGGTCCCATATGCATGGACGCCGCAGCTTCGCCTTGAGGTCGCACAAGAAATTCGACCTGGACCTTGCCGGCCCTGGCGAAGTCGAGGGTGACGGATGCCCGCTCGCCGGCCTTCAGCGGCCGATTCAGGCCGATCAGCATCAGGTGCATCCCGCCGCCGGGCTGGATGCGGGCCGTGGCGCCCGGGGCGATGGCGAGCCCCTCGGTGAGCGGTCGCATGCGCATGACCTGGCCCTGCGTGGTCATGCTGTGCAGCTGCACCTGGGCGGCGACGGGGCTCGAACCCCCGAGCAGCCGGTCCGCCTCGCGGCCCTGGTTCGAGACGGTCAGATAGCCCGCCGCCGTGGGGGCGCCCGGCGGCGTGGGCGGGCACCAGGCATCGGAGACGCGGATGGCGCCTGCCGGACGGTCGCGCGCCACGGCCGGCGCGGAAAGGCCAAGGCCCGCGAGCATCGCGGAGGCCAGCAGGGCCCGTCTCGGGAAGGTGGTCATGAAGGCTCCTCGGAGATCGACGGCCGCTCGCGCGGCCTGACTCGCGCCTGGGGCGCGGCTCGGATCAGACGAGGAAGGTTGGGGGACCTCGGGCCGGCGGCGGTGCGGCCAGGCCGCGACCGACGAACACGCTCGGACGATCGGAGGCGACAGCGGACGCCGCCTCGGACCAGAGGATCTCGTCTAGGGGCTGCGCCGCCGCCGCGGGGATCGGCGGAGCGCCATGGCCGGCGAAGGCGCAGAGGCCCGCCCCCTTGTTCCGGGGCGGCGCCTGGCGGTCGCTCCCATCGGCGATCTTCAGCGGCCCGTGGCTGGTGCAGATGACCATCGCCGGCCCCGCGCCGGGTGCGGCGGCCAGCATGTAGCCGGGCGGCACCAGGGCCTGGACGAAGAGCGCGAGCAGGGCGAGGACGGCCAACGATCCTGGCGCCCGTCTCCCCGCGAAGCCTCGCGCGCTCATGGCGTCGATCCGGCCGCCCGCGACGTCAGCCGCCGTAGCCGGCGGGCAGGTCGTCCTCTTCGAGCAGCTTTTCCTTGGACACCTTCTGGTCGGTGACCTTGGCC
>CAZTMF010000239.1:0-5393 GCA_964614675.1 uncultured Caulobacteraceae bacterium
GCTCTATCCGGACGAGGCCCAGTACTGGCTTTGGTCGCGCAGCCTGCACTGGGGTTACGTCTCCAAACCGCCGCTGATCGCCTGGCTGATCCGCCTGACCACCACCCTCGGCGGCGATGGCGAGCCGTGGGTGCGGCTGTCGGCGCCCCTGGTCCACGCCGGCGCCATGCTGGCGCTCTATCCGGTGGGACGCAGGCTCTACGGGCCCGCGGCCGGCGCGCTCGCGGCGGTGCTCTACGGCCTGATGCCGGCGGTGCAGATCTCGGCCCTGTTCATCGCCACCGACGCGCCCTTGATGCTGTTCCTGGCGCTCGGCCTCTGGGCCTATGTCGCGCTTCTGCAGACGCCGTCGCCGGCGCGCCGCCGGTGGATCGCCGCGGCGCTGGGCCTGGCCGTGGGCCTGGCATTCCTGGCCAAGTACGCGGCGGTCTTCCTGGTTCTGGGGTCGCTGCTGCACGCGCTCGCCGACCGCGAGGCGCGGCGGGCCTGGAGCGGCTGGGCCTGGGCCTGCGCCCTGGCCGTGCTGCTGGCGGTCCTCGGGCCCAACCTGGTCTGGCAGGCCAGCCATCACTTCGCCACCGTCAGCCACACGGCCGAGGTCAACGCCCACTGGAGCCTCGCCCGGCTGATCAACCTCGGCAAGTTCGTCGAGTTCGAGCTGGATCAGCTGGGGGTGCTGGGGCCCATCCCCTTCGCGGCCCTGGTCGGCGGCGCGGTGGTGCTCGCCCGGCGGAAGACGCTGCAGCCTGCCGACCGGATGCTGCTCTGCCTGGCCGCCCCGGCCCTGGTGCTGGTGAGCATCCAGGCCCTGCTGGCGCGCGCCCACGCCCACTGGGCCGCCGTGTCCTACCTGCCCGGCGCCGTGCTCGCCGCCGCCTGGCTGGTGCGCTGGCGGGCCCGGGGCTGGATCGTCGCCGCCATCGCTCTGCAGGGGGTCGTGGCCGTCCTGCTGCTGGCCGTGCTGGCCGATCCCGGCATCGCCGACGCCACCGGCAACGGCCGGCGTCTGGCGCGCGTCAGGGGTTGGGACGTCACCGCAGCCCTGGTGACGGGCGCCGCCCGCTCGGCCCAGGCGCACGGGGGCCTCACCTCGGTGGCGGTCGAGGACCGCTACATGTTCAACGCCCTGGCCTATTACGGCCGCGGCTACTTCGAGGCGCGGGGCGCCGCGCCGCTGCGGATACGGCCGGCGGCCAAGGCCCTGAACGAGGCGGAGCTGTCCGATCCCCTCACCCCGGCCGAGGGTCGCCGCGTGCTGATCGCCGAGAGTGTCGGCCTGCCCGAAGATCCGGGGCTGCCGGGCGAATTCGCGCGCACGACGCCGGTCGGCCGGTGGACCATTCCGCTCGGGGGCAACAAGACCCGCGTGGTGGAGCTGATGCTGGGCGAAGGCTACCGCCCTAGCCCCACAGCTCCTTGATCCGCCGATCCTTGCCGCAGCCTTCCCGATAGATGCCGTAGCGGGCCGGGTTCTTGTCGGAATAGTGCTGGTGATAGCCCTCGGCCAGGTAGAAGGGCCCCAGCGGCAGGATCTGGGTCACGACCTTCTGCTTCAGCTGGGCCTGGGCCTGGGCGCGCGCCTGCTCGGCCGCCTTCCGCTCGGCGGCGTCGGCCACGAAGATCACCGGCCGGTAGGACGGCCCCTTGTCGCAGAAAGCTCCCGTCGGGTCGGTGGGATCGGTGGTGTGGAAATACTTCTGCAGCAGCTGCGCATAGGTGATCTTGGTCGGATCGTAGGTGACCTTGATCGACTCGTAGTGGCCGGTGGTCTCGTCTGAGACCTGTTCGTAGGTGGGATTGGCCACGTGGCCGCCGGAGTAGCCGACCTCGGTGGAGACCACCCCGGGGATGTGTTCCATGTCGTGCTGCATCGACCAGAAGCAGCCGCCGGCGAACACGGCGGTGGCCAGGCGGCCGGCGGAGATGGCGGGCGCGGCGACCAGCAGCATCAGGCCGAGCGCGAGGGTCACGGGGGAGATTATGTTCTTCATAAGCGCCATGCTCGCTCCAACAGTTGACAGGATCAAGGCGGACGGGCTCTTCGGTGACAGGGGGCCTGACAAAATCAGCCTCGAAGATGAGGGCGCCGGCCGCTGTCGGCGTACCTGGAAACATAGATCGGGCGGGAAACTGAGTGGCGATGTCCCTGCACGCCTTTTGTGAATGGCTGGCCCAGACGCCGTTGAGTCTGATGATCCAGAACGTGTCCTGGATCATTCCGGCCGTGCAATCCATCCATATCCTCTGCATCGCCATCGTGATCTCGGCGGTGTTCATGGTCGACCTGAGGCTCTTGGGGGTGCTCGGGCGCGATCAGCCGACGGCGGCCTACACCTCGCGCTTCCTCACCTGGATCTGGCCGACCCTGGTTGTCCTGCTGCTCACGGGTTCGATCCTGATCACCGGTGAACCTGCCCGCTCGCTCGAGAACCCGGCCTTCCAGACCAAGATGGTGCTGCTGATCCTGGCCATGGCCACCACCGCGGTGCTGCAGCGTCCGACGCTCAAGGATCCGGCCTTCTGGGAGCTGAGCACGGGTCGCCGTATCTCCGCGGGCGCTTTGGCGGTGCTGTCGCTCGCGCTCTGGGTCGGCATCGTGTTCGCTGGTCGCTGGATCGCCTACATGAACACCGCGGGCGAGTGAGCACATGGACCCGCAATCCCTGCTTCAATGGCTCTATGACACGCCGGTTGGCACCGCGATCCGGGAGAACGGCACACTCTTCCCGTGGATCGAGTCGGTCCATGTGCTCGCCATCACCCTGGTGGTCGGCTCGATCAGCATCGTCGACCTGCGCCTGCTGGGGATCGCGTCCAAGGGCCGGGCGGTCAGCCGCCTCACCGCCGAAGTGCTGCCCTTCACATGGGTGGCGTTCGTGGTCGCCGCGACCACAGGGGGCCTGCTGTTCTCCTCCAACGCCGTAAAGTACGCCCACAACACCTTTTTCCTGGCCAAGATGGCCCTGCTGGTCGTCGCCTTCGCCAACATGATGGTGTTTCACGTGATCACCTCGCGCGGCATCGAGCGTTGGGACACCTCGCCCCACACCCCCACGGCCGCCAGGCTCGCCGGAGGCGTGTCGCTGCTGCTGTGGATGGCCGTCATCGTCGTTGGCCGGTGGATCGGCTTCACCATGAGCGCCTTTTAGAGCATGCCCTAAGGTGCGCAGGCTCTGGACCTGGATCGGGGTTGCTGCGGCCCTGCTGGTCGCGGTCCTGATCTATGGCGCGGTGCGGGAGCACCTGATGGCGACGCGGCTCCTGGAGACCGACGCCGATCAGATCCCCGCCCACGCCGACCTCGTCCGCTACGCCGAAGGCCTGGCCAAGCCGGCCTACGCCGCCAACTGCGCCTCCTGCCACGGCGCGGACATGAAGGGCGACCAAAGCAAGGGCGCTCCCAACCTGTCGGACTCGGTCTGGCTCTACGATTTCGGCGCGGTCGGCGACCTCGAGCGGACCATCCTCTACGGCGTCCGCTCAGGCCAGCCGAAGGCCCGCAACATCACGGACATGCCGCCGATCGGCCGAAACATGCAGCTCTCGGCCGCCGAGGTCTCGGACGTCTCGACCTTCGTGATCAACATCACCCGTCCGCAGAAGGATCAGGCGGCGGTGGCCAGGGGCGCGAAAATCTACCAGACCAAGGGCGTCTGCTACGACTGCCACTCCTCCGACGCCGCCGGCAATCCGGACTACGGCTCGCCCGCCTTCACCGACGCCGACTGGATCTACGGCGGCGACTTCAAGTCGGTCTACCAGTCCGTCTACAGCGGCCGGCACGGCCTCTGCCCGGCCTGGATCGGCAAGCTGAAGCCCAAGGTGATCCGCGCCCTGGCCGTCTACCTCCATCAGGTCTCGCAGGCCTCCAAGCCTTCCGGAGCCAAAGCCCATGGCTAACCTCACCCAGCCGCACGATCCCGTGGACGACTGGCTGGCCCGCCACTGGAGCTTCCTGAAGGTCGGGTCGCGCCGCTCGCTGATGATCTACGCCCTGGGCGCCATCGTGGGCCTGGGCCTTGCGGGCTTCGCCCTGTTCACCGCCAAGGGCACGACGGTGAAGTCCTTTCCGGCCGAGGACGCGGCCCTGATCAACGGTCGCCAGATCCTGCGCTCGGACTTCCGCATCCAGACCCAGATCGAGGCCGGCGTCCCCTTCGACCAGACCACCCGCGAACAGCGCCTGAAGGTGCTGAACGAGATGATCGACGAGGAGCTCCTGGTGCAGCGCGGGCTGGAGGTCGACCTCGCCGCCACCGATCCGGACGTGCGCTCGGCCATGGTGGCGGGGGTGGACCTGCAGGTCGACGCTGATGTCATCGCACAGCAGCCGACCCCACAGCAGCTGCTCGACTACTACAACCGCCACATCGACAAATACTCCACCGACGGGGTGATGCAGGTGGTCGACCTGGCCATGCCGATCGGCACGGGCAAGCTCGAGGACGCCGTCGCCCGGGCGCAGCAGGCCTCCGCGGAGATCAATGGCGGCGCCTCGCTCGCGGCGGTGGAGGCGAAGTACGGCCTGAAGGACTCCGGCCGCATCGACGCCGGCGACAACTTCGACTTCGCGGTGAAGGCCAAGCTCGGGCCCGACATCTATGCGGCGGTCAGGAACTTGAAGGCCGGTCAGGCCTCGGCCCCGGTCAAGCAGCCCGACGGCCTGCATGTGGTGCTGGTCACCAAGCGCATCGACTCGGTGAAGCTCGATTTCGCCAAGGCCCAGGACGAGGTCTGGCAGGACTACAAGAAGGACGCCCGCGACGCGAACGAGCGCGCCAACCTCAAATACCTCAAGAGCCGCGCCGACATCGTGCTGGCCCCGGAGTTCCGTAAGTGAGCCCACGCCGCGTCCTTTCCGGCGTGCTGGCGGCCCTGGCCCTCCTTCTCTTCGCCGCCCCGGCCTTCGCCCACACCAAGAGCGAGACCCATTCGGTCTGGCGGGTGATCGGCCAGACGGTGCACGTGACCTTCAGCGTGCCGGACATCGAAGCCAGGCGGCTGGCGGGGCCGGACGGGGCGCCTCCTTCCGACACCAGGCTGGGGGCCTATCTGGCCGCGCGCCTGTCGGTGCTCAACGACAAGACGCCCTGCCCGCGGGCCGGGCCGGTCCAGCCCACGTCAGCGGCGCCCGGCTTCCGGCGCTTCGAGCTGACCTTCCGCTGTCCGTCCGCCACGGACATGAAGCTGCACTCGGACGCCTTCTTCGACCTCGTGCCCTCGCACGTGACCTTCGCCCAGGTGGTGACCTCCAACGGCGACTTCGTCGAGCAGCTGATCACCAAGGACGAGCGCACCCTGGAAGCCAGCGCCTCGGGCGGCGGCAAGCTGCAGAACGCCAGCTTCCTGGACTTCGTGAAGATGGGGATGATGCACATCTTCACCGGCATCGA
>CAZTMF010000240.1:0-5376 GCA_964614675.1 uncultured Caulobacteraceae bacterium
AGGCGCTCGGCCTCTAGTCGATCATGTCGAAGGCCAACGGCTCGCCGCGGGCGAGGTCGCGGCTGGCGCGGCGGCCCAGCACGTCGTCCAGATGTTTCGGCTCGAGGCCGAAGCCGGGACGGATGGAGCGTACGTCCTCGCTGGTGAGCGGGGCGCCCTTGGAGACCGGGCGCACGACATAGAGCGAGCGGCGGAACTGGCGGTTGGCCGCTTCCTCGGCGCCCCGGCGATAATCGGCTGCGCCGAGGGCTTCCCAGGCATTGCGGCAATCCTCGACCAGCCGGACGAGCTCATGCGGCTCCAGCGAAAAGGCGGCGTCGGGCCCGCCGTCCGCACGGGCGAGGGTGACGTGCTTCTCGATCAGGCAGGCCCCAAGCGCCACGGCGGCGACCGCCGCCGCCGTCCCCAGGGTGTGGTCCGAAAGCCCCGCCGGGCATCCGAAGTCGGCGGCGAGGCGGGCGATCATGCGAAGATTGGCGTCCGCGTGGCGGGCCGGATAGGCGCTGACGCAATGGAGCAGGGCGACTGGCGCGCCAGCCGTCCGGGCCGCTTCTACGGCGTCGGCGATCTCCCTGGGGCTGGTCATGCCGGTGGAGATGATCAGCGGTCTGCCGCCGCGCGCCGCGCGCCGGATCAGCGGCAGGTCGACCGTCTCGAAGGAGGCGATCTTGAAGGCCGGCGCGTCAAGCCGCTCGAGCAGCGCCACTGCGGTCTCGTCGAAGGGCGAGGAGAAGGCGATCACGCCCCGCCGGTGCGCCCGTTCGAACAGGGCCTCGTGCCATTCGAAGGGGGTGAAGGCTTCCGAATAGAGGTCGTGGAGCGTGCGGCCCGCCCAGAGGCCGCTCTCGATCACGAATCCTGGACCGCGGCAGTCCAGGGTGATGGTGTCGGCGGTGTAGGTCTGCAGCTTCACCGCGTCCGCGCCGGCCTCGGCCGCCGCGTCGATCAGCTCCAGAGCGCGCTCGACTTTGCCGTTGTGATTGCCCGACAGCTCGGCGATCAGAAACGGCGGCTGGTCCGGCCCGATGGCGCGTCCGGCGATGGCGAAGCCTTCGGCCAAGCTTGGAATCCTCTCGCGAGTCACCCCCGAGCATCCGTCAATGCGTGTTAAGGATTTCTCGCCGTGCGGGCGGTAGCTTGCTCAGTCTGAAGCCCAAGCGTAGCAATTTCGAATGGATCTCAGCCGTCTTCGCGACCCGAAGGTGATGATCGCCGCCGGGGCGGGGGGCATGGCCCTGCTCGCCGCGCTCGGGATCGGTATCGGCGCCTTGGTGCGGTCAGGCCACGACCGACCGCCCCCGCCGCCGCCCGCGGTCGTCGACAGCTCCGCTCCGACCTCGCTGCAGGTGGAGATGGGGTCCAGCGACACGGGCCTGGACCTGACGCGGCCTCTCCGCTGCTTCGTCGGCGGCCAGTTCGTGGGCATGTTGACCCTGAAGGAGTGCGCCCAGCGCAACGGCATATCGCCCGGCCAGCTGGATGTGGGGCTGGACAACTCGGGCGAGATCGCTGCGGCCTCATCGAGCGCCGAGGTGCTGCAGCCCTTGCCCAGCGCGCCCGCCCCGCCGGCGGCCGCGCCGCCGCCCGCCACGGCCCCTTCGACGCCCGCCGCCTCTCCCGAAGCCGCCACTGGCCCCTCGGCCAATGGCGCGGCCTGTTGGCGCTACGTCGGCGATTGGCGAAAGGTGGGCGAGGACATGAGCCTCGATGCCTGCGTCCAGGCTCTGTTCGCCGGCAAGTGCGCTCGCCCCGGCTCGGCCGACTACGGCCGCTGGGACGACACGACCCTGCGGCTGGTCACCGGCAAGGTGGAGCGCCAGGGCTCGGGCGGCGGCTTCCGGACCGTGGTGAGGCAACCAGCGGGCGATTGCACCATTCCCCATGTCGAGGAGTAGGCCATGAAGCGTCTTTTGCCCCTGATCGCCCTGGCCGCCGCCGGCCTCGCAGGCTGCTCCGGCGGCGTGAAGCCGCCGGCCGATCCGGGTGTCTGCTGGCACATGTCGCAGTTCAAGGGCGGCAAGGTCCGGTTCAACCCCCTGGCCAAGAACGTGCGGACGCTGGAAGGTTGCGCGGCCCAGTTGGAGGTGATGCGCATCCGCTTCAGCGCGCTCGGCTCGAATCCCGACCAGATGATCGGCGCCTATCAGGGCCAGTTCCTGTTCCTGCAGCCGGAAGGCATCTTCACCGGCGAGAATCTCGACGGCGCGCACTACCTGCTGCTGGTGCGGAGCCCCGACGGCCGGCTGGTCAAGCCGGGCGTCCTGCCGGTCCAGTGATCAGCGCGGGCGCTGGCTGCCCGGGTTGATGTCCTGCTGCGGCGTTATGTTGCTGTTGCCGATGTTGCCCAGCAACTGCTCGATCACCGACAGCTCTCGGCCGCGTGTCGCCGTGGCGCGTTTGTTGTAGGCGATCACCCGGCCGTCCTTCAGCCCGTAGGTCTTGACCTCCGAAACCTTGTCGTCGGCCTTGTTGAAATTGATCGCCACCACGTCGCGGCGCTTCACCTCGGGCAGATGGAAGGCGACCTGGTCGCTGATCTGGGAGATGTAATACCAGGTGTTCGGATCGAAGGCGGCGACCGCCGAGGGCGATCCCAGCCGGTCCATGACCGTGGTCTTGTCGTCGACGCCCACCTTCACGTCCTTCGGGTTGGCCTCGACGGCCTGGAAGCCCTGATAGGAGGTGGTCGGCGTGCAGGCGCCCAGAGCGAGGGCGCCGGCGAGGGCGAGAGCGGAGGCGCGGCGGATCATTGAGAAGCTTTCGAAGCGGCGTGCACGACTTTGACCTATCGCTCGACGGCGACTAGTTCAATGCCGCCTATCGCCGCCACCTCAGGCGGAAGTGAGGCGAAATGCTGTTGCAACGTCTGTTCGCCCCCCGTCTGGCCCGGAGCCAGGGGCGGGCGCTCTATGATGCCGCGGCCTTTCAGGCGCGCAGGCCCGAGTTCTATCGCGACCTCGGCGCGGCCGACACGGTCGAAGGCCGGTTCGAGCTCTACAGCCTGCACGTCGCCCTTCTGCTGATCCGCCTGAAGGGACAGGGACAGATCGCCGCGGCCACCGCCCAGGACCTGTTCGACGTCTATGTGCGCGCGCTCGACGACGCCCTGCGCGAACTCGGGGTCAGTGACGTCAAGGTCGGCAGGAAGATGCGCGGTCTGGGCGAGGCCTTCTACGGGCGCCTCAAGGCCTATGAGGAGGCGATCGCCAGGCTTCCGGACGACGCCGAGCTCAAGGCGCTCCTGCGGCGGACCGCGCTGGAGGAGCGGCAGGGTCCGCGTCCCGAGCCCCTGGCCGGCTATGTCGCCCGTGCGGCGGCGGCGCTGTCGGACCAGACGCTGGAGGATCTTCTGGCAGGGCGAGTCATTTGGCCGCAGGTCATGGCGGAGCAGGCGCATGGATGAGCGTCCCTGGCCCGGCCTGCTGAAGCTGGCCGAGGTCGCCCGCGGGCCGGTCACCCGGCGACTCGCCGCCGGCCCGGAAGCGCGCGACGCGATCGCCCGCCAGCTGGCCATCGACGGGCTCGACAGGCTGGACGCGGACGTCGAGGCCGCGCCCTGGCTCGACGGCGTGCGGCTGCGCGGCCGCCTGGACGCCCTTGTGCGCCAGACCTGCGGCGTCACGCTCGAGCCCCTGGAATCGAAGATCGAGGCGTCGTTCGACCTGAAGCTTCTGCCGGCAGGAAGTCCCAACGCGCCATCCATGCCGGAGGACGTCGTGCTGGATCCCGACGCCGAGGATCCGCCGGACCTGATCGAGGATGAGACGATCGACCTCGGAGCCCTGGTGGTCGAGCAACTGGCGTTGGAGATCGACCCGTTTCCGCGCAAGCCCGGAGCGGTGTTCGACACCGGACCCGAGGAAGCGCCCCCCTCGCCCTTCGCCGTGCTGAAAGACTTCAAGCCCCGGGAGCGCTGAGCCACGCCTGACCGCTTGCCCCTCGCTCTTGCATCGACTCCAGCCCATTGTATGGTCCGCCCGCCTTCCTCGGCGGAGGTTCTGGGGGGCCCCGCGCGCCACTGTGCCGGAAACCATCGTCATCTCGATCGACGCCATGGGAGGCGATCACGGTCCCCCTGTCGTGGTCCCCGCCGTCGCCTTGGCGATGGAGCGGATGCGCGGCCGGAACCTTCGCTTCCTGCTGTTCGGGGACGAGGCGAGCCTGAACGAGGAGTTGGCCAAGGCGCCCGCTGCGCGGGCTGTCTGCGAAGTGAGGCCGACCACCCTGGTCATCGGCATGGAGGACAAGCCCGCCCATGCGTTGCGACGGGGCAAGGGCTCCAGCCTCTGGAACGCAGTCGAGGCGGTCAAGAACGGGGAGGCCCACGCGGCCGTCTCGGCCGGCAACACCGGCGCTCTGATGGCCATCTCCAAGCTGATCCTGAGGATGGTCGCCAAGGAACTCGACCGCCCGGCCATCGTCGCAAGCTGGCCCACGCTCAGGGGCGCCAGCACCGTTCTGGACGTCGGGGCCAATGTCTCGAGCGACGCCACTCAGCTGGTCGAATTCGCCATCATGGGCCAGGCCTTCCACCGCGCGGTGCATGGCGTCGCGCGTCCCTCCGTTGGACTGCTCAACGTCGGGTCCGAGGAGCAGAAGGGCAACGAGGAGGTGCGCGAGGCGCACCGGCTGATGCGTGATGGCGGCCTGCCGATCGACTATCGGGGCTTCGTGGAAGGCGACGACATCGCCAAGGGCACGGTGGACGTGGTGGTCACCGACGGCTTCTCGGGCAACATCGCCCTGAAGACCGCCGAGGGCGTCGCCCGATTCGTGCGCACGCTGCTTCGCGAGGCCTTCACCTCCACCCTGCGCGCCAAGATCGGCGCGGTGGTGGCGGCCCCGACCCTGCGCAAGATGATGGACCGGCTGGATCCGGGGTCGGTGAACGGCGGCCCGCTGCTCGGGCTGAACGGCATCGTGGTCAAGAGCCATGGCGGCGCCGACGCGCGGGGCTACGCCAACGCCCTCGTGGTGGCCGCCGACCTGGCCCAGAGCGAATATTCCACCGAGATCAACCTGAACATGCTCCGGCTGGCCGAGGTGATGGCCAGCGAAAGGGAGAGCCGGGAGTGACCCTGTTGCGTACAGCCGTCACAGGCGTCGGCTCCTATCTTCCCAAAGAGGTGCTCACCAACCAGGACCTGGCGAAGATCGTCGACACCTCCGACGAATGGATCTTCGAGCGCACGGGGATCCATGAGCGGCGGCGCGCCGCGCCCGACGAGGCCGTGTCCGACCTTGCGGTAGAGGCCGCCCGGAACGCTCTGGCCGCGGCCGGCCGCACCGCCGAGGACCTCGACCTCATCATCGTGGCGACAACCACGCCGGACCTGACCTTCCCGGCCACCGCCGCCATCGTCCAGCGCAAGCTGG
>CAZTMF010000241.1:0-5369 GCA_964614675.1 uncultured Caulobacteraceae bacterium
GGGTGATCGTCACCAACCATCACGTGGTCGACGGCGGCCAGGACATCCAGGTGGTCCTGTTCGATCGCCGTCAGTTCCCGGCCAAGGTGCTGCTGGACGACGCCCGCGCCGATATCGCGGTGCTGAAGATCGACGTGAAGGGCGAGAGCCTGCCCACCCTCGCCATCGACGACCGCAACGACATCCAGGTCGGCGACCTGGTGCTGGCCATCGGTGACCCCTTCGGCGTCGGCCAGACGGTGACCAACGGCATCGTCTCGGCCATGAACCGCACGGCGGTCTCGCAGACCGACTTCTCCTCCTACATCCAGACCGACGCGGCGATTAACCCGGGCAATTCCGGCGGGCCGCTGGTCGACATGAACGGCAACCTGATCGGCCTCAACACCTTCATCGTGTCCCAGTCGGGCGGCTCGGCCGGCGTCGGCTTCGCCATCCCTGCGGCCATGGTGCGCCAGGTGGTGAACGCCGCGGTCGGCGGCGGCCATGCGGTGGTGCGGCCCTGGCTCGGCGCCCGCGGCCAGGAGGTGACCAGCGAGATCGCCGGCAGCCTCGGCCTGACCCGGCCCGAGGGCGTGCTGGTCGCCGAGGTCTATCCGGGCGGCTCGGCCGACCGGGCGGGCCTGGAGGCGCAGGACATCATCCTTTCGGTCGACGGTCAGCCGGTGAACGATCCGGGCTCCCTGGACTACGCCTTCGCCACCCGCGGGGTGGGCGATAGCGTCCGGCTGGAGGTGCGTCGCAGCAAGGCTGTCCGGACCGTGACCATCCGCACCGAGCCAGCGCCGGCCACGCCCGCGCGCGACCAGCGCGTCATCGCCGGCCGCAACCCCCTGACCGGCGCCACGGTGATCAACCTCTCGCCGGCGGCGGCCCAGGAGCTCGGCGCCGATCCCTTCGCGGCGCGCGGCGTCATGGTCAGCGCCGTGGCCGACGACGCCCTGGCCCGTCAGGTCGGGCTCCAGCCCGGCGACATCGTCAAGGCGATCAACGGCCAACAGATCCGCACCACCGCCGACCTGCAGCAGGCCCTCTCGGCGGCCGGCGGCGCCTGGCGCCTGACCATCCAGCGCGGCGGCCAGGAGATCAGCGGGAACTTCCGGCTGTAGGGGAGGGCCTCTACTTCGCTGGGGTCACCCGGTAGACGCGCCCGCCCGCGTCGTCGCCGACCAGCAGCGCGCCGTCGTGGGTGACGGCCAAGCCGTAGGGCCGGCCCCAGACGTCGGAATCGTTCAGCACGAAGCCGGTCATGAAGTCGACGTACTCGCCCGTAGCCACGCCGTTCCTGATCGGGGCGGTCACCACCTTGTAGCCGGTGCGCGAGGTGCGGTTCCACGAGCCGTGCAGGGCGATGAAGGCCTGGCCCTTGTAGGCGGCCGGGAAGGCCTCGGGGCCCGACCCGTCGTAGAAGCGAATCTGCACCGCCGCCGAGTGGGCCTGGAGCAGCACGTCTGGGACGGTCACGTGGCCGTTGAGGTCCGGGCGTTCGCCCTTCAGCCGCGGCTCCTCGTGGTTGCCGGTGTAGTACCAGGGCCAGCCGTAGAAGGCGCCTTCCTTCACGTGGGTGGCGTAGTCGGGCGCCAGGTTGTCGCCCAGCATGTCGCGCTCGTTGGTCGAGCACCAGATCTCGCCGGTCTCGGGCTGGCGGGTCAGGCCGGTGCAGTTGCGGATGCCCGCGGCGAAGACGTGGACGCCCTTGCCCAGGGGATCGGAGACCAGCACGTCGGCGCGGTTCTCGTTGTCGCCCCAGGTCGCGCCGAAACCGTGCGCCTTGTCGAAGGCGACCGCCTCGGCCAGGGGCTTCTTGGCCATGCCCTCGTCGAGGTTCCCCTTGGAGCCGACCGACACGAACAGGCGCTTGCCGTCGGCGGAGAAGGCGAGGTCACGCGACCAGTGGCCGCCGGTGGAGGCGGCGAGCTTGGGGATGATCACCTGAGCCGGACCGCGGGCCTTGAGATCCCCGTTTTCGTAGGGGAAGCGGACCACCCGGTTGGTCTCGGCCACATAGACCCACTTCGGATTGGGCCCCAGCGGATAGAAGGCGATGCCGAACGGCTGATCCAGCCCCGGGGCGAAGATCGAGCTGTGGCTCGGCGCCGCCGCGCCATCGGGAGCGCGCAACACGCGGACCCGGTCCTTCTCGGCCACGAAGATGTCGCCGTTGGGCGCGGTGCGCAGCACGCGGGGCTCTTCGAGGCCCGAAGTGAACACCCCGACCTTGAAGCCCGCCGGCACCTTGGGCAGCACGCCTTCCGGTCGCGCCACGTTCTTGGCCACCCCGACTCCCACCGAGGTGAAGGGCGCCTGCAGGTCGGCCGGCGTGATGTGGTGGCGGACGCCGGGCGCGTCCTTCTTCCAGTCGCCGAACACCACCACGCCGTCACGCACCACAGCGTTGTCGACCTTGGGGCCAGGGGAGTCCGGCGGGGGCACGAACTGCGCGTATGCCGACGCGGCCGCAAGGCCGACGGCTCCGGCCACGAGGACGGAAAGCGGAAGATGCCTGGACGGCATGGGAGCGTCTCCTTGCAAGGTTGGACAACGCGAGCCGGCCCAGCCCGTGGCTGCGGAGACTAGACCACGGCCGCGGGGGCGATAAGGCCTTTCCGCTACTTCTTCAGCGACGCCAGGTAGGCGATCACGTCGTGGCGCTGGCCGGGATCGGCCAGGGTGATCGGCATGGCCGTGCCCGGCACCAGCTTGGCCGGCCCGCTCAGGAACGTGTCCAGCTTGGCCGGCGTCCAGGTGAGGTGCGCGGCCTTGATCGCCGGGGTGTAGGAGAAGCCCGGCTCCGAACCCGAGACCCGGCCGACGACGCCATAGAGGCTGGGCGCGGCGCCCTCCTGCCCGGCCTTGGTGGCGTGGCAGGCCACGCACTGCTGCTTGAACGCCGCCGCGCCCTTGACGGGGTCGCCGCCCAGGGGCGCCGCCGCCAGGGCGGAGCCAGCGGCCATCACAGCGGCCGCGGCCACAAATCCCAGCACAAATCGGTTCGTCATTCGTCGTCTCGCCAAGGTTTTCCAGTCACGGGGTGAGGGTAGTGGAAGGGCACGATGCGGGTGTCCGGCCAGGACTTGGGCGTGGTCGGTACGAGCCTGTCGGGTCCCCTCGGATCTTCGGGCCAGGTCCTGGTCAGGGGCATGAGGTGCACTTCGGAGTGCCCCCAGCCCTTCTGGTATTCGGCCTGCCAGAGCATGTTGTAGTCGAAGCGCCAGAACTTCCAAACGCCGCCTTCCTTGCGGTAGGCGTTCTCGTAGATCCCGCCCTCCCAGATCTCCTGCGGGACCTTCGGCGGGTCTTCCATGCTGTCGTGCCAGCCGCCCAGCATCAGGGCGCGGAAGCGGCCGTGGGCGGTCTGGCCGTCGGGGGCGATGTCGACCACGTCCTGGACCTGCAGATGGTCGTAGAGCAGGCCCCGCGGGATGCCGTCCCTGCCCTTGGTCCAGAGCTGACTCAGCCAGTCTCGGTATAGGCGACGCACCCCCGCCTTGCCGACATAGACCCCGTTCAGGAACTTCAGCTCCGCGTCCTCGGCGAAGAGGTCGATCACCTCTTCGTAGAGGCAGGCGTCCATGTAGTAGCCGTACTTGAAGTGCAGGGTCCGGACCGCCTGGATGTCCTCCAGCTCGCCCACGCGCCGCGCGAGCCGCGCCACCTCGTCCCTCAGAGCCTGAACATCGTCGGCCATGGCGATCCCTTCGCCCCTGGATGCCGGCGCCCGGATGAACCGGGGCTGACGGGGCGGGGATGGCTCTAGCGGAAACTGGCGCCCCCTCTCAACCGCTCACCCCGGCCTTCGCCGGGATGAGCGGAAACTGTTAGACAAGGTCCATGTCCGACCTCTTCGAAGCCGCCGGCCTCGAGCCCCAGGCGCCGACGCCGCTGGCGGATCGGCTCAGGCCGCAGTCCCTGGCCGAGGTGGTGGGCCAGGATCACCTGCTGGGTCCCGACGGCCCGATCCGGCGCATGGCCGACGCCCGGCGGCTCGCCTCGATGATCCTGTGGGGCCCGCCCGGCACGGGCAAGACCACCATCGCGCGCCTCCTGGCCAAGGCGGCAGGCTACGAGTTCCAGCAGCTCTCGGCGGTGTTCTCGGGCGTGGCGGACCTGAAGAAGGCCTTCGAGGCGGCCCGCGGCCGGCGGGCGGCCGGGCAGTCCACCTTGCTGTTCGTCGACGAGATTCACCGCTTCAACCGCGCCCAGCAGGATGGCTTCCTGCCCTTCGTGGAATCCGGCGTGGTGACCCTGGTCGGCGCCACCACCGAGAACCCGTCCTTCGAGCTGAACGGCGCTCTGCTCTCGCGCTGCCAGGTGTTCGTGCTGAAGCGCTTGGACGACGGCGCCATGGAGCAGCTGCTCGAACGCGCCGAAGCCTTCGAGGACCGTCCGCTGCCGCTGGAGTCCCAGGCCCGCCAGGCCCTGGTCCACCTGGCCGACGGCGACGGCCGCTATGTCCTGGCCCTGGCCGAGACCCTGTTCAACATCGCCCCCGAGGCCCCCCTCGACGTGGCCGGCCTCGGCAAGGTGCTGCAGAAGCGCAGCCCCGCCTACGACAAGGACCGCGAGGAGCACTACAACCTCATCTCGGCCCTGCATAAGTCGATCCGGGGCTCGGACCCGGACGCGGCGCTCTACTGGCTGGCGCGCATGCTGGAGGGCGGCGAGGATCCGCTGTTCATCTCCCGCCGGCTGATCCGCGCCGCCAGCGAGGACATCGGCCTGGCCGATCCCACGGCCCTGCTGATCGCCAACGCCGCGCGCGAGACCTACGAAGTCCTGGGCTCGCCCGAGGGCGAGCTGGCCCTGGCCCAGTGCTGCATCCACCTCGCGAGCGCGCCCAAGTCCAACGCCGCCTACGCCGCCTTCGGCGCGGCCCGGCGGGCGGCCAAGGAGACCGGCTCCCTGATGCCGCCCAAGCACATCCTGAACGCCCCGACCAAGCTGATGCAGCAGCTCGGCTATTCGGCCGGCTACCAGTACGACCACAAGGCCGAGGAGAACTTCTCGGGGCAGAACTACTTCCCCGACGACATGGAGCGTCAGCAGTTCTATGCGCCGAAAGGCGAGGGGGCCGAGGCGCGGATCAAGGAGCGCCTGGACCGCTGGGCGGAGCTGCGCCGGCAGCGGCAGGGCGAGTGAGTGCGAAAGCCGCCCGCGCCCCGGAAACAGAAGGCCGTCGACCGCCCGATCGCCCTGACCGCTGACGAGATCGACTTCGTCCGCGCGATGTTGATCTGGGAGGACGCCCAGCTCCTCGCCCTGAACAAGCCGCCGGGCCTGTCGAGCCAGGGCGGACGGGCGCAGGTGAACACCCTGGACGAGCTGCTCTGGGCCTTCGCCAGGCCCGGCCACGCGCGGCCGCGGCTGAT
>CAZTMF010000242.1:0-5354 GCA_964614675.1 uncultured Caulobacteraceae bacterium
GCCGACGACCGGGGCCTCCTGCTCGGCGACGGCCTGTTCGAGACCCTGCTGTCCGAGGACGGGCGGCTGGAGGACTTCGACCGCCATCTCGCCCGCATGGTCCGGGGCTGCGCGGTCCTGGGGCTGGAGCCGCCGGCGGCGGACGCGGCCCGGGGCGCCGCGGTCCAGGCGCTTGCGACCGCCGGCCTCGGCGCCAGCAGGGCGGCGGTGCGGCTGACCCTGACGGGCGGATCGGGCCGGGGGCTCGACCGGCCCAGTCCGACCTCCGGCCGACTGATCGCCTCTGCCAGCGCCTCCGCGCCGTCCGACGCGCCAGTGAGCCTTGCCACCGTCTCGATCCGGCGCAACGAGACCTCGCCGCTGTCGCGGCTGAAGACCCTGTCCTACCTCGACAACATCCTGGCCAGGCGCGAGGCGCGTGCGGGCGGAGCCGAGGAGGCTCTGATGCTGAACGGCCGGGGCGAGATCGCCTGCGCCGCGGCTGCCAACATTTTCTGGATTTCGGGCGGACGCCTCTTCACCCCGGCGCTGGATTGCGGGGTCCTGGACGGGATCGTTCGCGGGCGGGTGATCGAGAGGGCGCGCGCCATGGATGTCGAGACGGTCGAGACCGCGGCGGGAATCGATGTTCTGGAGGGGGCGGAGGGCGTCTTCCTGACCAACAGCCTGATCGGGGTCCGCGCTGCGGCGAGCCTGGACGGCAAAGCCCTGCCCCAGTCGCCGCTGACGGCGGCGCTCAGCAGCCCGGGTCGGGGATCAGCTGCACCTGGCGCGGCCTGAGGTAGTAGGTCTCGCTATAGGTCAGGGCGTTGGGGATGGCGTACCTGAGCGGAGAGGTGAACTGATAGCTCACCTCCGACAGGATGATGCTGTCGCCCGAGCTCACCGCGATCGGAATGGTCTTGGTGGTTCCGACCGCCAGCTTGGACATGCCCGAACCGCAGCTCCAGGTCACCGCCAGGGCGCCCGAGCCATTGGGCGACAGGCTCGACACCCGCATCTGCAAGGCCGAAGTCGAGAACGGCGACAGGATGCTGCCGCCGATCGAGAAGATGTCGCTCACGTCCGAGGAGCTGAGGCTGGAGGCCTGGGCGACCAGGTCGCCCACGGCCGAGGCCACGTGGTTGGCCTTGCGCTCGGCCAGGATCGCCTCGCAGGTCTCCACCAGGCCGAAGTAGATGAACACCATCACCGGCGCGATCAGGGCGAATTCCACCGCCGCCGCGCCGCGCTGATCCCGCCTGGCTCTCCGGAACAGACCCACGTCAGCTACCGTACGGCTCGTTGCGGAAGGCGGCCGTCGAGGTGAGCAGGGCCGAGCCGCCGTTGAGCTGTTGCAGGGCCTGATTGAAGAAGGGCGTGAACAGCGGCCACTGGTAGTAGGCGCGCACCACCACGATGTCGTTGGGGCCCCCCGGCGTGAAGGTCAGCGCCGCGGAATTGAAGGTCCCGTTCTGCACGACCTGGGGCGCGGTGACCGCGGCGAAGGTCGAATAGGTGCGCACGTCGACCGAAAGGTGGGTGGTGCAGTCGGACTGGAACCAGCCGAAGGTGTTGCAGATCGAGGTCTTGAAGGCGCCGGAGGTGGCCGAGCCTCCGGACTGCAGCTGCCCGGTCCGGATGGTCCGGGCAGCGAGGTCCATGCCGTTCTCCAGCGTGGACGAGATCAGGAAAATCATCCCGACCTCGATGATGCCGAACAGCAGCATGAAGAACGGCGTGGCGACCAGCGCCATCTCGACCGCAGCCGCACCCCGTTCGGCGCGGACGACCGCTCCGATCCTGTGGCGCAGGCGCGCGCGAAAGCGTGTGGAAGCCGCGGACATGGGCCGTGACTAGCAGAACGGCCCTAACCGACGGTTTAGGACGAGCCTATTGCGGCGTCGGGGCCGGGGAGGCCGATCCGCCGCCGCTTCCGGAACCGGACGCCTGCACCGAAGAGGTGTGGTCCTTGTAGGACGAGGAGAAGGCCTGGTAGCTGGAGTTGTCCTCGCCCGGCGAGGGCGTGCGCTCGCAGCTGGGCGAGCAGGTGAAGTTCGACAGCAGGGCGCCGCGGTAGACCGAAACGCGGTTGTTGCTGGCCCGCGAGACCTCGACCTCCTCGTGGAAGATCACCCGGCCGGCGCGGTCGGTGATGATCACGTTGGTCTGGCCATAGGCGCGGCCGAGAATGGCGATCCGTCGCGGGGTGACCATGCTGATGTCGACCACCGAGGGGTCGCCGATCAGCACCGTCCCGGCCGGGGCGCGCAGCTCCATCAGGGTATTCTGGTCCAGCCGGACGCTCACTGTCGCGAAGGCCGGCCCCGCCAGGGCCGAGATCATCGCCGCCAGCACGCACACATTATGAGTCTTCATCGCCAGGCGCCTTGCTCTCCGGTCCGCCCGGACGCTGCGCCGGAAAGGTCAATAAACCCTGAACCGGCCTGACCCCCGATTCATGAGCTGTATAGTTTTGATCCGGAATTACGGGGAAATGCCCTGAATTCACGGCCTTGGTTAACCGATGATAATGGTAAATCCAAATAAACCAAAGAAAAAATCCGGCACGTTGCTCAAGTTTACTTGGTATTAAACGCGATGCGCGATTTTGTCTTCGTACAACGGGGGCAGGCAGGCTCGAAAGGCTTGGTCCCCTCCAACGTCTGCTTGCCAAACAGGAGATCAAGCAATGTCGAAGTTCCTCAATCGCTTTCTGAAGAACGAATCGGGCGCCACGGCCATCGAATACGGCCTGATCGCCGCCCTGATCGCGGTGGTCATCATCACCGGCGTCAGCGCGATCGGCACGAACCTGGGCACCAAGTTCAACACGATCGCCGGCAACATCAGCTCGGCGAAGTAAGCCACGCGTCGGCCGCTGTCGCAGGCTTGGCGGGCGAATGCCCCCGGCCCGCGGCGGCGGCCCGCAGCTTTCCAGCCCCCAGGCCGTGGCAGGGCTTCCAGCCCGCCCGCGCCGCCAGGCAAGGACGCACGGAATGGTCCGCCTCTGGAACCGCTTCCGTCAGGCCAGTTCAGGCGCCACCGCCATCGAATACGGCCTGATCGTCGCCCTGATCGCCTTCGTCATCATCGTCGGCATCACCTCCATCGGGAGCAATGTCGTCGGCGTGATGACCAACCTCGCCGGCAACGTCTCCGCCAAATAGGCGAGGCGACCTCGGATCCGCAGACGGCCGCGCCCCCAGGACCGCGGCCGTTCGGCGTTTCAGGGGTCCCGACAGTCAAGATTTGGCAACCCTTCGTTCACGACCCCGGCGCAGTTTGGGGTCCGTCTTCCGCTTCCCCTCCGATGTCCGATGACCTCAAGTCTTGTGGCCCACCTGATCGTCGCGGTGTTTCCCGCGGGCGCCATCGCGGCGGCCGTCCTGGACGCGACTTCCTTCACCATCCCCAATCGGCTGACCCTGGCGATCGCGGGGGCCTTCTTCCCGGTGGCTCTGATCCTCGGCCTGCCGATGGCGACCATCGGCGCCTGTGCGGCCGTGGGGGTTCTGGCACTGATCGTGGGGATCGGATTCTTCGCGATGAACTGGTGCGGCGGAGGGGACGCCAAGCTTCTGGCGGCCTGCGCCCTGTGGCTGGGGATCCCCGCAATCCTGCCTTTCATGTTCGCGATGTCGGTGATCGGCGGCGCACTGGCGCTGGGCCTGGTCCTGGCGCGCAAGATGATGCTGGGCGCGTTCGTGACGGGCGGTCCGGCCTGGCTCGGACGCCTGCTCCAGCCGGAAGAGGCGCTTCCTTACGGGGTCGCCATAGCCCTGGGCGCCCTGATCGCGTTTCCGTCGAGCCCGGTATTCGTCGCGCTCGGTGGCCATTGAATTCCCGCCGCCCACTTAGGCGGCCGTTAACCATGCACTGGGATGGTCCGGTCGACGGCAGAAGCCCGACGATTCCCTGCGCCATGGGCGAAACGGCCTAGGCGGAGGGGCTTGGAGAGCGCGCTCGTATGGGAGCTGCCCGTATTGTCATCCTCGCCGTCGCGGCCATCGCCGCCATCGGGCTCGCCCTGGTGGTGCGCAACATGGCCGCCAGCGGACGGCGTCCGGCGCCGATCCAGATCGCCCAGGCGGTTCCGCAGATCCAGACCGTCAAGGTGCTGGTGGCCAGCCATGACCTGGCCGTGGGCGCGCGCATCGCGCCCGGCGACGTGACCTGGCAGACCTTCCCCACGGGCGGGCTCAATCCGATCTGGATCGTGGACCATCCCGCGCCCGCCCTCGTCCCGCACATCGGACCTTCCGTCGCCCGCGCCGACACCCCGCCCAGCACGGGCGTCTCGGACGTCACCGGCGCGGTGGTGCGCATCCCCTTCCTGGCCGGCGAGCCGATCGTCCCGGCCAAGATCGTCAAGGGCGGCCAGGGCGGCTATCTCTCGGTGACCCTGCAGCCCGGCATGCGGGCGGTCGCGATCTCGGTGAACCCCCAGACCGGCGTCGGCGGCTTCATCCTGCCGGGCGACCGCGTCGACATCCTCCTGACCCGCAAGGAGGGCGCATCCGGCGTCGGCGGCGGCGGCGGCGGCGGAAGCGCCGCGCCGACCGTCGAGACGGTGCTGCGCAACGTCCAGATCCTCGCCATCGACCAGCAGGTCCAGGCGCCCAAGAACGCAAGGAGCATGGTCGGCGGCTCGGCCACCCTCGAGGTGCCAGCCGAGGACGTCGAGATCCTCCTGGGCGCCGAGGGCCGGGGCGAGCTCGCCCTCGCCGTGCGCTCCTATGCCGACCTCGCCGGATCCACCGAGCGCGGCGGCCGCGCCGGCAAGGGCGACGTGGTCACCTTCATCCGCGGCGGCCAGGTCAGCGAGGTGGCCGCGCGATGAAAGCCCTGCTGCGCATCCTGCTGAGCGGTTTGGTCGCCCTGAGCTTCGTCCCGGCGGCGCCGGCCGCCCCCGCCCTGGCCGGCCGCCCGTCCCTGATGGTCCCGCCGCCCGCCGACCCCGGCGTGGTCCGCATCGAGCTGACCGGCCAGGGGCCGGCGGCCCGCTCGCTGGCCGTCGCCAAGGGCAAGTCGGCGATGATCGACCTGCCGATCGACGCGCGCGACATTTCCGTCGCCAATCCGGCCGTCGCCGACGTGGTGCTGCGCACGCCCCGGCGCATCTCGGTGCTGGGCGTGGCCAATGGTCAGACCGACGCGGTCTTCTTCGACGGCATGGGCCATCCGATCCTGCGGCTCGACATCCGGGTCGACCAGGACAGCTCCGCCGTCTCCCAGACCATCGCGCGGGTGCTGCCCAGCTCTCACGTCCAGGTCGAGGCGGTGAACAACTCCCTGGTGCTCTCCGGCGTGGTCCAGAGCGCCTCGGACGCCGACAAGGCCCAGCAGATCGCCGCCCAGTTCGTCGACAAGCC
>CAZTMF010000243.1:0-5352 GCA_964614675.1 uncultured Caulobacteraceae bacterium
TGGACGCCCTGAAGCCCGGCAAGCGGCTGTTCCTGATCTCGACCGGCACGGGCCTGGCGCCCTTCCTGTCGATCGCCCGCGACCCGGACGCCTATATCTACGACCAGATCATTGTCACCCACACTGTGCGCGAAGTGGCCGAGCTGGCCCACCGGCAGCTCTACAGCGAGGACATCCACAACCATCTGCTGGTCGGCGACGACGCCCGCGCCAAGCTGGTCTACTACCCCACCGTCACCCGTGAGCCCTTCGAGCGCCAGGGCCGGATCACCCAGCGGATCACCTCGGGCGACCTGTTCCGCGACCTGGGCATCGACGGCGGCAAGTTCGATCCCGAGCATGACCGGATCATGCTGTGCGGCAGCATGGACATGATCAAGGACACCGCCGCCATCCTC
This sequence comes from uncultured Caulobacteraceae bacterium, assembly GCA_964614675.1. Classification (GTDB taxonomy): domain Bacteria; phylum Pseudomonadota; class Alphaproteobacteria; order Caulobacterales; family Caulobacteraceae; genus JANWHQ01. The sequence continues at coordinate 399 of CAZTMF010000243.1, forward strand.
GAGGCGCATGGCCTGAAGGAAGGCTCCAACGCCCACCCAGGCGACTTCGTCCTGGAACGCGCCTTCGTCGGCTGAAGCCGGGATTTAGCCGCGATATCCCCAGGCCTTGACCAGGACGACCATCATCGCCTTCCAGCCGGGCGAGAAGTTCAGGGCGGTGACGATGATCTCGCCGCCCAAGAGCACCGCCGCGCCCGCCAGGACCGACGGATGGATCCGCCGCCTCTTCCAGAGGTCCCAGGCCATCATGGCGATCAGCAGAAGGACGATGCCCCAGAAGTACTGCAGCCACCAGCCGAAGGGGCCGGGCGGCGCCACCTTGACGCCGTTGATCCAGATGCGGGCGAACCCCGCGTCGGAGATCGCCACCGCCGACAGGATCATCAGCCGCTTGTGAGCCGCGGGGTCTCTGCGCCACAGCAGTCCGGCGATGATGAAGGTCGAGAAGGCGAACATCTCCTCGAACTCGAGCGCGAGGAACTGAGGGGCGTAGTCCGGATGTCCGATCTGCCGCGCCTGATCCACCATCGCGGCCGCCAGCCCGAGCGGAACCATGACGGCCGAAACGATCGCCGTGATCCAGCCCAGCGTCCGATGCCGCTTCACATCGCCCGCCTCGACCAGGAAGATCTGGACCCCGACCAGCACCAGCCAGATCACATAGACGGCGCCATGGATGTGCAGGAAAAGCGGAGGCGCGGGCTGCTCCGCCATATATCGCCCGAAATCCAATCCGAAGCCGGCAAGGATCGCGACGCAGACGATCGCCAGCCAAACGATGTAGATCTTACGGTCCGATCTCGGCGGCCAATACGTCGCGGTCTCGGCTCTGCCTGCCATTATTCAAGCCCCCACCCTCTGCAGCCCCGAGCGGCATAGGGTCCAGAGGCGCTTACAACAACCTTACATCCGCAATCCCGGGCGCCGCGACCGTTGTTGCGCGGGAGTCCTAGGCAGGCTCGTGCGCCTCCAGCCGGTATCCCACGCCGGGCTCGGAGGTCAGGATCTCCGATCCGAGCTTCTGGCGCAGCTGGCCGATGTAGACCCTGAGGTACTGGATCTCGGCGTTTTCGCTGCCCCAGACCGCCTTCAGCAGCTGGCGGTGGCTCAGGGTGCGGCCGAGGTTCACGGCCAGTTCCTGCAGCAGGTCGTATTCCTTGGGCGAGAGCCGGAGCGCCTCGCCGCCCTTGCGCACGGTGCGCCGGCCGAGGTCGATCTCCAGGTCGCCGGTGCGGATCAGGGGCTCGGAGCCCCGCATCTGCACCGCATGCCGCAGTCCCGCCCTGATGCGGGCCAGGAGCTCGTCGATGCCGAAAGGCTTCTGCACATAGTCGTCGGCGCCGAGGTCCAGCGCCTTCACCTTCACCGCCTCGGAGTCGCGGGCCGAGAGCACCAGGACCGGGGTCGGGCCTCGCGCGCGGATCTCCTCGATCAGGGTCAGGCCGTCGAGATCCGGCAAGCCCAGGTCCAGCACCACCAGGTCGGGCCCATAGTGGGCGAACCAGCGCATGCCCTCCGCGCCCGTGCGCGCCATCACCGGCCGGTAGCCCGCCGCTTTCAGAGTGGCGCCGAGGGCGGTGTTCAGGCTGGCGTCGTCCTCCACTACCAGGATGGTCGCCGGCGCGGACTCTTCGGTCATGCCGCCGCCCGCCCGGGGTCGGCGAGAGGCAGCCAGAGCCGAACGCGGGCGCCCTTGTGGTCGGGGCGGTTGTCGGCCTGGACGCCGCCGCCTTGGGCCTCCAGAAAGCCGCGGGCGATGGCGAGACCGAGGCCGGTCCCGGGCGGGCGGCCGTCGCCCTCCGCGCCACGGACGAAGCGGTCGAACAGGGGCTCGGCGGGGACCGGAAAGCCCGGGCCGGTGTCCAGCACCTCGATCCAGCCGGTCCGGACGTCGGCGCCCGCGCGGATGGTGATTGCCGAGCCGGGCGCCGAATACTTGGCCGCATTCTCCAGCACCGCGCCGAGCGCCGTCTCGAACAGCAGCGGATCGGCCAGCAGCGCGGGGGCGACCTTGGAGGTCTGGTTGGCGATCACCCGGTCGTCCAGGGCCGGCGCCACGCGCTCCAGGGCCGCGACAACCAGATCGGCCGGCGCCGCGCGGGTCAGGGCCGGGGCCACCGCCCCGGCGTCGATGCGGCTCATGTCGAGCAGCTTGCCGACCAGGCCGTTCAGCCGCGCGGTCTCGCGCTCGGCCAGGGCCAGGAGCTCCTCGCGGGTCTGCTGGTCGTGGGCCCCCGCGAACTTCCGGAGGCTCTGCAGGGTCAGGAGGATGGTCGAGAGCGGGGTCTTCAGGTCGTGCGAAACGGCGGCCAGCAGATCCGCCTTCAGGCGCTCGCTGGTGGTCTGCACCCGCTTCTCCAGGGCCTGGCGGGCGTAGTCGTCCCGGTCGATGGCGGTCGACAGATAGCCGCCGACGATCTCGACCATCCGTTCGGGGGCCTCGGGCCGGCCGTCCTCGCGGCCGTCGAAGCGCACGCCGATCACGCACTGGCGCCGCTGGGGAGTGACCACCGGCCAGAAATCGAAGGCCGCATTGTCGGCGGGATAGACCCCCGCACGGGTGGCCAGACGGGAGGCGACCACCCATCGGGCCGCCTCGAGGTCCGGCGCATGGATCTCGGCGCCCCCGGCCTCGGCCGCCAGGGCGAGCTCGCCATCCTGGTCGATCAGCACCACCGCCGGCGCCTTGAAGAGCCGGTTCAGCGCCTGGACCGCCGCCCTTGCGATGGCGTCGCGGTCGATCGCGCCGGCCATGTCGCGCGCCATGACCTGCAGCGCCCTCGCCTGCTCGGCCGCCTCCAGCGCCTCCAGCGCCCGCCGGCGCGACTTGGCCGCCACCGTGCTGGCGATCGCGGCCGTGACCAGCAGGAGGCCCAGCCCCCAGACATTGGCCGGGTCGGCCACGCCGAGGGAGTAGCGCGGCGCGGTCAGGAAGAAGTTGACCGCCAAGACCGCCGCCACGGCCGCGGACATGGCCGGCTTCCAGCCGAAGCTGACCGCCGCGATCACCACCGGCAGGACGAAGATCAGCGACAGGTTCGGGATGCGGACCACCTGGTCGACCATCACCGCCGCCGCCGTCGCGGCGCCGACCATCAGGAGCGACAGGGCATAGCGCAGCCAGACGGGCGTCTCGCCGTCGCTTTCAGGGGGGCTGTATTCGAGCCCGAAGCTCATCCGACCTGTCTCCCGCGGGCTGTCGCAAGAAGATCCGCCGTACAAGAAGTGGACACAGGCGCGCGATGCAAGGCCGCGCCCGCGCCGGACTTGATCAACCTCATAGGATTCTTATGCGGTTCGGCGCATCAGCGGCGCCCCATGACCACGAACACGACCGTCGCTGTCGGGCAGCAGGAGACGGCCGCCCCGGCCCAGCCCGCCCCGACACATGAACATGTCCGGCGACAGGGCTTCCTTGGCCTCGCCCTGGGCTCGATCGGCGTGGTGTTCGGCGACATCGGCACCAGCCCCCTCTACGCCTTCCACGACGCCCTGGCCCAGACGAACAAGGTCGGTGTCGGCCCGGACGCCATCATCGGGGTGGTGTCGCTGGCGCTCTGGGCCCTGATCCTGGTGGTGACGGTCAAGTACGTCACCGTGATCATGCGCGCCGACAACAAGGGCGAAGGCGGCATCCTCTCGCTGATGGCCCTGGCCCAGCATGCCCTGGGCGGCCGCACGGGATGGATCTTCTTCCTGGGCGTCTGCGGCGCGGCCCTGTTCTACGGCGACGCCCTGATCACGCCCTCGATCTCGGTGCTTTCGGCGGTCGAGGGCCTGCGGAGCATTCCCCAGATCGGCCAGCACGTGACCCTGGCGGTGGTGCTGATCACCAGCCTGGTCATCCTGGTCGGGCTGTTCGTCGGCCAGTCGTGGGGCACCGCCAAGGTGGCGAACCTGTTCGGGCCGGTCTGCCTGGTCTGGCTGATCTGCATCGCCGCCCTGGGCGTGCTCGCCTTCACCCATCAGCCGCGGGTTCTCCTGGCGGTGAACCCCTGGATGGGCGTGAAATTCCTGCTGCACCACGGAATGACCGGCTTCTTCGTGCTGGGCTCGGTGTTCCTGACCGTCACCGGAGCCGAGGCGCTCTACGCCGACATGGGCCACTTCGGCCGCTGGCCGATCCAGGCGGCGTGGCTGTTCCTGGTGCTGCCGTGCCTGGTGCTGAACTACCTGGGCCAGGGCGCCTTCGCCCTCACCACCCTGGCGGCCCAGCACGGCCACATCGGCGGCGACCACAACTGGTTCTATGAGATGGCCCCGGCGATGGTGCGCGTGCCCCTGGTCATCATCGCGACCCTGGCCACCATCATCGCCAGCCAGGCGGTGATCACCGGCTCCTATTCCCTGACCAGCCAGGCGATCCAGCTGGGCCTCCTGCCCCGGCTGGAGGTGCGCCAGACCTCGGCCAGCCACGCCGGCCAGATCTACCTGCCGCAGGTGAACCTGATGCTGGCCATCGGCGTCGTGCTGCTGGTCGCCATCTTCAAGACCTCGGGCGCCCTGGCCATGGCCTATGGCATCGCCGTCTCGGGCACCATGGCGGTGACCACCTCGCTGGCTTTCATCGTCATGTGGAAGCTGTGGAAGTGGCCCCTGGTCCTCGCCATCGCCATCGCCGCGCCTCTGGTGGCCCTGGACCTGGTGTTCCTCAGCGCCAACCTGATGCGCATCTTCGAAGGGGGCTTCGTGCCGGTGCTGCTGGGCGCGGGCATGTTCGTGGTCATGTACACCTGGGTGCGCGGCACCAACCTGCTCTCCGCCAAGACCAGCCGCGAATCCCCACCCCTGAAGGAGTTCGTGAAGCTGCTCACCGACCGCCAGTACCACCGCGTGAAGGGCACGGCCGTGTTCCTGACCTCGGACATCGAGCGCACCCCGGCGGCGCTGCTCCACAATCTCAAGCACAACCAGGTGCTGCACGAGCAGAACATCATCATGACCGTGCGCACCG
>CAZTMF010000244.1:0-5347 GCA_964614675.1 uncultured Caulobacteraceae bacterium
CTGGATGACGCCATCCTGATCAAGGACAACCACGTCGCCGCGGCGGGCGGCGTTGGGCGGGCGCTGGAGCGCGCCAGGGCGGCCGCCGGCCATCTGGTGCAGATCGAGGTCGAGGTCGATGGCCTCGATCAGCTCGACGAGGCCCTCGCGGGCCAGCCGGACGTGGTCATGCTCGACAACTTCAGTCTGGAGGACATGGCCGAGGCGGTGCGCCGGACTGCCGGTCGGGTGCGGCTCGAAGCCTCCGGCGGGGTGAACCTGGCCACCGTCCGCGCCATCGCCGAAACAGGCGTGGACGTGATCTCGGTCGGCGCGCTGACGCATTCCGCCACCGCTCTGGATGTCGGACTTGACGCCGACTGAAGACGGAAGCTCGCGACAAGGCGCGCCGCATTGTCGCCGCGACGACGCCAAGGCAAGCTGAGGCCGTGCCGCTTCAGGATTCCGTCGCCGCCTCCCCTGCCTCGGGCCGGACTTTCGAGGAACTGGCGGAGGCGAAGCATCGTGCTCGCGCGAAAGCGCTCGCCTTTGTCTGGGATCCCCGGGGGGAGGGCCAACCCAGAAGCGTGTCGCGATTGGCGCCCACGCCCCCCTCGCGGCCGACCCGGGTGCTGCTGTCCGATAGCGGAAAGACTCCGTTCTCGTCGGTGCAGGACCCGCGAATTCATCTCGTTCCGATGTCGGCCGCTCTGGACCACCCTCCGGATGTCCTGGTGGTGACCCACGCCGACCGGCTCCGCCTGAACGAGAGTTGCAAGGACGTGCCATCGCAGGTGTGGGCCCGGCTGGCCGCTGGCGAAGCCACGCTCGTTTTCGACGCCTCGGGCGAGGGCGCCCCGCACAAGCCGGGCCGAACCGCCCTCCTGCACAGTTTCCTTCGCGACAAGGGCATCTCGCTGGATGCGGCGGCCTATATCACCCAGGACAGGGAATACGGCCGCCACTACGCCGAACATTGCGGACCCGGTCAGGATCGGATGCGCGTCTGGATCTTCGATCGCTACGTCCGGGAGCTGTTCTCCCATACGGCGGACCGCGGTGAGGTGCTCTTTGACGAACGCTTCGCTCTCTACCGTGCGAGGTCGCCTTGTCGGACGCGCCGCTTCATCAGCCTGAACTTTTCGGTCCGCCCCGTCAGAGCCCTCTTCCTGCTGAGCCTGCTGCGCGACCGGCTCTGGGACCAGGGATTCATCTCGGTCGGCGAGATCGGGCTGGCCAACGGCGGTCGGAAACTGTCACGCGACCAGTTCCTGGACCGATTGCGCGAGTGCGCGGGACTCGAGTCTCTGGCGGACGAGCTCGCACCCTACCTCGACGAGCTCGAGCGCCGCGCCCCGACCACGCTCGGCGTCGAGCCATCGGCGGACCCAAAGACGTTCAGGCGCGCGCTGCTGCAAGCCGTGCCGCTCGCCGAGTACCAGCAGTCGTGGTTCACCGTCGTGATCGACTCTCATGTCAGTGATCGGCTGCACCGGATCACCGAAAAGCCGTTCAAACCGCTCCTGAACTTCCACCCGATGATCCTGTTGGGGGCTGTCGGGGCGCGGCGCCTCGTGGAGGCCTACGGCTTCGAGTCCTTCCCCGGCATGTTCGACGAGACATTCGATGAGGCGCCGACCCTTCGCGAGCGGTTCCATGCCGCCTATCGCCAGGTTCGACACCTCTGCCAGATTCCGGAGGAAGAACTGGCCAAGCTCGAAGCGTCGGTGCGTTCCGCCGTCCTGTTCAACGCCTGGTGGGGACTGGTCGAACTGCCGCAGCTGTTTCGCAGCCATATCGACGCGGCGCTCGTCGATGAGTTGCTCGACCTGGTCAGCGCCCGCGAAGAAACCGCCCTCAGGGCCCTCTGAGGGCAGGAACCAGGCGCCATAGCGGGGGTTCACCTGAGGTGACCCAGGAGGTTTCCATGCCCAAGGCGCCCCCGATCCCTCCCGAACAACGCGCTTTCGCGGCCGAGAAGGCTCGCGACCGGCTGCGCAGCGCCCGCCCCGACCGCCGCGACGAGACCACCGAGCTGCAGTCGAGCCAGCCCGGAGATGACGACGTGAACCTGAAGACGCAGGGGCGCTACGCCAACATCCGCCAGAACACCCACTACCAGCAGGACCGCTGAGCGGCCCCCTGACCGGGCACGGGCTTCAGCCCCGGCCGAATCCGGTGAGCTTCATCGAGACCTGTCCGGGCTTGGTCCCGGCGGGACACGGCCCTTCCCACTTGGCGTGGATGACGGTGCTCATCTTGGCCGGAAGGCCCGGAGGCGCGGGATCCATCTGGGTGGTCACGTCCACCGAATAGTCGCTCTTGAAGTCCCCGGTCGCGGTCCCTGTGGTCGTCACGGTGCGCCGGCCGATGTGGCAGACCGTGGTGAAGCCGAAGCCTCCGTCCGCCGCCTGGTAATTCACCGGCTCGCAGTCCTTGCTGAAACCGCGCCCGTTGGAGCTGAAGGCCATGTCCTCGTTCGAGGCGTCGAGGCACAGCTCCCCGGTCATGCTGACGCCAGGGCCGGCGTTGGTGGTCACCGAGGTGCGCCAGAGGCCGGCCTTCGGATGGGGCCGTCCGATCAGGGCCGCAGGCCCGGGGGCCGCCGGGGCCGCCACGCCCTGCTGTGCGGAGCTCGTCGCGGCCTGATGCTTGGCGCAGCCGGCGACCAGGGCCGATCCGGCGAGTACGCAGACGGCGATCCAGCGCATTCTCGTTTCCCCCTTATGATGTCAGGCTAGCACCGTTCCCCGACGATGGAAGCGGTTCGATGGGAGACCCGTGGCGATGAACAAGGTCCTGGACAACACCGACCGTCGCCGTTTCGAGCTGGAGGAACAAGGCCTCGTCGCCTTCGCCGACTACCGGCTCCACGGCGATCAGGTGGTGATCCCGCACGTGGAGGCCCCGCCCGCCTTGCGAGGGACGGGCGCGGCGGGGCGGCTGATGACGGGCGTGCTGGATCTGATCCGCGAACGTGGACAGAAGGTGGTCCCGGTTTGCCCCTACGCCGTGGCCTTCATCCGGCGCCACCCGGAGTACGGCGACCTGATCGCATAGAAGGACGGTCGTACGGGCCGGCGCGTATCCGGCGCCCTGGACGGCGGAGCCGTGAAGTGCTCAGCGAACGCTGACGGGAAGCTCCAGGTCGCAGACCGAGAAGTCCGCGCCTCTCTTCTTGCGGGTCTTCGCCAGGAGCCGTTTGAACGCCGGGCCGCGCGCGTCCATCACATAGACCTTGGGCCGTTCGGCTTCGGGCAGATCCGCCAGCACCCGCACGGTCAGCATCCGGTCGGGGTCCTGCACGGGCTCGCCGGTCTTGATCGCGCGCGCGGCGTCCAGGCCCGCCACCACACGGCCCCAGACCGTGTAGCGCTTGTCCAGGGAGGGATAAGCCTGGCGCATCAGGAAGAATTGGCTGTTGGCGCTGTCCTGATCGTCGTCACGCGCCATCCCGGCCACGCCCGGGCAATAGGTGCCCCAGGCCGAGACCTGATGGAGGGGGTTCAGGTTCATCAGCACGCTGGTCTGGCTGACCACGGGCAGCGAGCCCAGCAGCCCCTCCTCCAGCCCCATCGGCGCCGCCACTGGGACGAAGGCTGTCGTCGCGCTCCGGCGGAAGGTGAACTCGGCCTTGAGGTTCGGCAGGGACGAGCCGCCGTCGCCAGTGTTCTTGGGGTCGCCGGTCTGGGCCATGAACCAGTCGATCACCCGGAAAAAGGTCAGGCCGTCGTAGAGCTTCTGTCGGGCCAGGGCCTTGATCTGGGCCACATGCCTGGGCGCGGCCTCGGGGGCCATCTCGACGATGATGCGGCCCTTGGTGGTCTCGATGACGAGCCCGTTCTCCGGATCGAGCGGTCGCCAGTCGGGTCCCGAAGGTGCAGGAGCTGCGTGGGCGGCGGCGAAGAGGCCGACCGTCGCGACCATGGCGAGGCCGACGCGACTCATCAGGCCGGGAACTTCTCTTTCAGGCGCTCGGCGACCTGCGGCGTGACAAAGGCCGAAACGTCGCCGCCCAGGCGCGCGATCTCCTTGACGAAGCGGGACGCGATCGCCTGCAAACGTGGATCGGCCATCAGGAACACGGTCTCGATGTTGCGGTCGAGCTGCTGGTTCATGCCGGTCATCAGGAACTCGTATTCGAAGTCCGTCGCTGCCCTGAGGCCCCGGATGATGACGTTGGCGCCGACTTCCCGCGCGAAGTGCATCAGGAGGTTCTCGAACGGCCGGACCACGATCTCGGTGCCGTTCGCGAGGACCGACACCTCATGGCGGACCATCTCGACCCGCTCGTCGAGGGAGAACAACGCGGTCTTGTCGCGATTGACGCCGATCCCGATCACCAGCTTGTCGACCAGCTTCACCGCCCGGCCGATGATATCGATATGGCCGCGGGTGATCGGGTCGAAAGCGCCAGCGTAGAGACCGGTGCGAACCGTCATTCCTCGGTCCCCTCCTCGAGGTCGCCGGCATCGCCTTCATCGACATCGCCGCCGTCGTCCTCCGCGCCCCCCTCGCCTTCGAGGCGTTCGACGCTGACCACGTGCTCGCCCTCGCCGGTGCGGAAGATGATCACGCCGGACGTATTGCGCCCGACCATGCGCACCTGGCTCACCGGGGTGCGAATGAGCTGGCCCTGGTCGGTGACCAGCAGGATCTCGTCGCCCTCCTCGACCGGGAAGGAGGCCGCGAGCCGGCCGCCCTTCTTGGTCAGGTCTTGGGCGAGCAGGCCCTGTCCGCCGCGGCCCGTGCGGCGGAACTCGTAGGCCGAGGTCCGCTTGCCGTAGCCTTCGGTGGAGACGGTGAGGATCACCTCCTCCGCCGCGCCGAGTTCGGCGATGCGCTCGGGGCTCAGGCTGGCCTGGCCGTCGGCGCCTTCCGCTTCATCCTCGTCGGGGGCCGCGGCCTCCTCGACGTCCTCCGCCTCCCCGGTCGCGCGCCGCATGGCGTTGGCGTGCTTCACATAGGCCGCGCGCTCGTCCGGGGTGGCGGCCACCGAGCGCAGGATCGCCATGGAGATGACGCTGTCGCCGTCGCCCAGCCGGATGCCGCGCACGCCCGTGGAGTCGCGGCCGGCGAACACCCGAACCTCCTCCACCGCAAAGCGGATGCAGCGGCCGAGCGCGGTCGTCAGCAGGATGTCGTTCTGCTGGGCGTTGCAGACGCCCACGCCAATGATGGCGTCTCCCTCGTCCAGCTTCATGGCGATCTTGCCATTGCGCTTGATGCCGATGAAATCGCTGAGCTTGTTGCGCCGGACCCCGCCCGAGCGGGTGGCGAACATCACGTCGTACTGGTCCCAGGCCGCCTCGTCCTCCGGCAAGGGCAGGATCGAGGTGATGCTCTCGCCCGGCTCGATCGGCAGCAG
>CAZTMF010000245.1:0-5345 GCA_964614675.1 uncultured Caulobacteraceae bacterium
GCTGCACTTCAACCTGTCCGACCAGCGGACCCTGCGGTGGCTCGCGGCGAACCTGCCCGGGCGGATGCTGGCGCTGATGGTCTCGGTCGACGACGATCAGACCTTCCTGATCGACGACGGCATGATCGGCTTGGTGCTGCACGACGTGGAGCACGACTTCCTGGGGGGCGAGCTGCGGACGCGGGCTCTGCGCGTGGTCGCCGGGCCGTCGATGATCGTCACCGCCCGCCGCCACCCCGTGCGCTCGGCCGACGTCATCAAGCATCGGTTCGAGGGCGGAGCCCACGTCGCGGGACCGGTTCAGGCGGTGGAGCTGGTCCTGGATTGTCTGCTCGAGGTGTTCCTCGACACGACGGTCGGGCTGGAATCCAAGGTCCAGGACATCGAGGACGAGCTGCTGAAGGACGGGTCTACGCCGGACGCCCGGCAGTTCATCACCCACCGGGCGCTGGTGGTGCGTCTGCGCCGGGCCTTCGTGGGCCTCAGGACGATGCTCCGGAGGCTGGAGGACAGGCACGAGACCTATGCGGCGGCGGCGGCCAAGGCGATCGCCAAGCTGGCCCCGCTGGACACCGATCTGCTGGCGATCCAGAGCCAGCTTCGGCTCCTGCGCGACGAGCTCGATCTGCAGGCGGCCCAGCAGACCAACAAGAACATCTACGTCCTGTCGATCCTGACCGCCCTGCTCATGCCCGCGACCCTGGTCACGGGCATCTTCGGCATGAACACCTCTGGCCTGCTCTGGACAGCGGGCCGCCACGGCAGCCTCCTGGCGACGGCTCTGGCGGTCGGGACGTCCGTCGTGGCCTATCTGATCCTGCGCATCACCGGCTTCATCCGGCGGTGAGCGCGCTCCGAGGCTAGCGCTGGGCCAGCCGCAGGATGGGGGCGTCCGAGGCCGGGGCTTCGGAGGATCTCAGCGCGGCGGTGCGGACGGTGGGCGTGGCGCCGGCGAGATGGACGTCGGCCGTGTCGCCCGCGCCCTTCAAGAGGGTGTCGATGCGTGACCTCTCCGCCTTGAAGGCGTTTAGCTCGCGGCCAGCCAGGATGGTCCCCTGCGGGACCTTGGCGCCGGTCGGATTGATCTTCTGGCCGTCGAAGATGACCTCGTAGTGCAGGTGCGGTCCGGTCGATCGGCCGGTCGAGCCGACATAGGCCACCACCTGGCCCTGGTGCACGCGCTGGCCTTCCTTCACCGCCCAGCCAGAGAGGTGGCCATAGCCGGTGGCCCAAGCGCCGTTGTGCTGGATCTCCAGCCAGCGGCCATAGCCGCCAGACCAGCGGGCTTCCCTGACCACCCCGTCGCCGGCGGCGAACACCGGAGTGCCGGTGGGCGCGCCGAAGTCGATGCCGGTGTGCATCTTGGTGTAACCGAGGATCGGGTGCAGCCGCATGCCGAAGCCCGAGGTGACGTGGGCGCCGTCGAGGGGGGTGCGCAGCAGGAAGCCGCGGATGTTCTTGCCGTCCTCGTCGAAGTACTGGGCCTCCGAGGCGCCCGGCTCCTTGAAGCGGTAGAAGCGGGTCACCTGCCCCTTGGCCCCGATCTCGGCATAGAGCAGGTCGCCCGCCTCGACCGTGCGGCCGGCCTCGGTGACCTTGCGGTCGAACACCAGGCGGAACTTGTCGTCCGGGTGGATGTCGCGGCTGAAGTCCAGCTTGTGGGAGAACAGCTTGACCACCTGGGCGGTCAGCTCGGGGGTCGCGCCCGCGGCGAGGGCCGAGCCGTAGAGCGAGTCCTTCATCTCGCCCTGGGCGACGGTGGTCTCCTCGCGGACCTTCTCCTCGGTCTGGCGCATGCGCAGGGCGCCATCGAAGGTGCGCGAGAGGGTGACGGCCGAAACCGGGCCGGTACGCAGCTGGAGGCCGATCAGCCGCACGGCTCCCCGGTGGTCGAGCGGGCGGGCCACGGCGGCCTGGAAGGCGAGGCCGGCCTTGATGTTCACGGTGTCGAAGGCGGCGCCCATCAGGTGCACGGCCTGCTCGGCCTCGGCCGGCGCCAGTCCCAGGCGCAGCAGCGATTCCTTGAGCGTCTCGCCCGGCAGCACCTTCATCGCCACCTGTTCGAACCGCTCGATGTCGGTCTTGGGCCTGGCCTTGCCGGTCTCGAGGCTCGCGACGGCGGTCCGGTCCAGCGGATGCTCGCCCGGCAGGGCGGGCTCGCGCACGGTCAGCCGCCAGCTCAGCGCCAGGGCGGCGAAGCCCGCGGCGCAGATCAAGAGGCGCGGCGCGTATCTCACCGGCGGATTTCGCGGGTCGAATTCCTGCATCGCTCCCCCGAGCACGATTGGGTCTGGCTTCCGGGTTTTCCCGCCTTGACCCAGGTACGCGCCTCGATAATCCCCCTCAGCCAGATTCGTGCCTAGCGCCAGTTTTATAGCAGTTCGTTCACCGTTTCGGCGGGCCGGCACAGGCGCGCGCCTTTCGGCGTCTCGACGATCGGCCGTTCGACCAGGATTGGATGAGCGACCATCGCGTCCAGGATCTCGTCGTCCGAAACCCCGGCGCGGGTCAGGCCTAGCTCATCGGCCGGGGTCCCGCGAACGCGCAGAATGTCGCGCGGCGCCTTACCCATCTTCCCGAGCAGCCCTTCGAGCTGGGGCCGCGTCCAGCCTTCCTTGACGTACTCGTGGATGGTGGGCTGACGGCCGCTCTGGCGGATCATCTCGAGCGTGTTGCGCGAGGCGCCGCAGTTCGGGTTGTGATGGATAATCACTGGGTAATCATCAGCCATGCCAAAGCCTTGGCCGAGCCCGGCCGGCAAGGCAACCCATCCGGCCGTTCACTTTCGCCTCACCAGCGGTACCGGGTGGCGCCGATGAGGACGGTGGAGCCCGAGTTGTCCCAGCCCATGGCGGCCGCTGGCAGCTTCTGCAGCGGCGGCGCGTCGGCCGGCCAGCCGTTCAGCACCTCGTCGTAGCGGATCTTGAAGGTCGTGTTGTCGGGCGAGTTGAAGAAGATGGTGAGGGGCTGCCTCGGCGCATGCCAGCGGATGATGGTCCAGTCGCCGGCCTTCAGCGACGGCACGCCTTCCAGTCCGTTGATGGTCATGCCCGTGATCGGCGTCGAAGCGCTCATCTCGACGTAGATGTCCCGCGGCGAGCCGCCGGGCGTCATCTTCAGGGTGATGGTCTTGTGCTTGCGGATCTCGAGGATGTCGAAGCGCGGCACCGACACGGGCCAGCCCGGGCCCACATAGGCCTGTTCGGCGAAGGGCGGCAGGGAGAGCAGCCGGATCGGCGCGCCGTCGGCGATCAGGATCGACTGGGTCCAGGGCTCGAGCTCGGGCAGGGGGCTCGCCCTGAGGAACCGGCTGCGATTGATGTCCGCCACGTAGACGACCTCGATCGGCCGGGGATGGCGCGGGCTCCAGGGCGGGAACAGGCGCAGATAGAGCCCCAGGAACACCAACCCCAGCACCGCCAGGGCGCAGATGGCCAGGGCCGGCCGGTTCTCGCGCGCCGGCCAGAGCAGGGGGAACATCACCAGGGTCGCGATCATGGCCGGCGCCGCCAGGGCGAAGGGCAGCTCCGAGCCGACCGCCAGGGCGATGGGGTGAGCGATATAGGCCAGCTCGGCCACGGCCGGGACGGCGAGGGCGACGGTGAAGGCCAGGGCCGACGGCCGCAGCCTTCCGCCCTCCCAGCGGTGGGCCAGGCCCAGGGCCATGACGCCGGTGACCGCCAGGGGCCAGGCGACGATGAAGGCGGCGAGCGGGGCCAAGACCTGAAGGGCGACGGCGAGGGCCAGCATCAGGCCGCAGGCGCCGGCGAAGGCGCTCCAGAACCGGCTGCGGCCCATGCCGATCAGCAGGAAGACCAGCAGCACCCCCGCGAGGCAGGCCCCGGCCAGCCCGGCCTCGTAGAGGTCGAAGCGGGCCATCAGCACCTTCTCCTCGGCGAAGGTGAAGGGCGCGGCGGTCCCTCGCCGGAGCACATAGAGCAGGCCGCCCACGGCCAGCGGCGCCGCGGCGGTGGCGGCCGCGCCCCTCAGGGCCGAGGCCAGGCCGAACGGCTCGTCCCGGAAGGCCCGGCGGAAGGCGTAGTAGAGCAGGGCGGCGTCGGCGAAGAGCACCAGCCAGCCCACCAGCTGCGGATAGGCGAGCACCGGACCGCCCAGCAGGTCCTGGAAGACGGCGTCGCTGCCCTTGCCGGGCAGCTTGGGGGCGGCCAGCAGGCCGCGCGCGGTCGACATCACCTGCTCGCCCATGTGCTGGACGCTGCCGAGGCTCAGGGCGGCGGGGGTGGCGCTGGGCGAGTGGTAGTCGAACTTGTCGGCTATGAAGGCGTAGTTGAAGCCGGGGTAACCGAGGTTGCGCGTGATGGTGAAGTCGGTGTCGTTCGGCATGTGCGAATAGACGAAGCCGGCCAGGGAGCTCGCGGTGGGATTGGTCGCGGTCCGCTGGAACAGGCCCACCATGTTCCCGTCGCCCCGGCCGGTCTGGAACATCATGGCCCGCCCCGAGGTGCCTTGGGCCTCCATGTTGAGCACCGCGCCGATGCGCCGGGCGAGGGGATCGGTGTTGAAGAACAGCCGCACGCCGATGCTGCCCGCCTCCTCGCCGTCGGTGAGGATCAGGACCAGGTCGCGGGTCTGGACCCCCGAGGCCTTCACCGCGCGGGCGATCTCGAGCGCCGCCGCGACATTGGCGCTGTCGTCGGCCGCCCCGGGCGAGCCGGGGACGGTGTCGTAGTGGGCCATCAAGGCGATGGCGGGGGCCTGGCGGTCGCGTCCAGGCAGGACGCAGACCACGTCCTGATCGTCACCGCCCTCGATATAGACCGAGGTCGGGAAGAAGCGGTGGGTGATCGCCTCGCCGGCATGGATGTGGGTCTCGAGGCCCAGGGCGCGGCAGCGGCCGGCCAGATAGTCGCGCACGCGCTCGTGCTCGGGCGAACCGGAGGGATGGGGCTTGACCGCGATCGACTGCACGTCGGCGAAGGCGCGCCGGGCCGAGAACGCCGTGGCCGGGGCGTTGGCCGGCAGGGGCTGGGGGGTACGCGAGGCGGCCCACGCCAGCACGCCCGCCAAGGCGAGGCATGCGACAAGGGCGACGGTTCTCAACATCCGGCGACTTCCCCCGAAGCCCCAACCTAATCAGTGTTTTGAGACATAATGCAAAACACCCGCCGTGGCGGCGGGTGTTCGCGTCTCAGGGGAGGAAATTTCGGCTCAGGCGGCGACTTGGCCTTCCATCGGGTCGCGCAGCACGTAGCCGCGGCCCCAGACGGTCTCGATGTGGTGCTTGCCGTGGGTGGCGGCGGCCAGCTTCTTGCGCAGCTTGCAGATGAAGACGTCGATGATCTTCAGCTCGGGCTCGTCCATGCCGCCGTAGAGGTGGTTGAGGA